>CALHWU010000074.1 GCA_938039795.1 uncultured Muribaculaceae bacterium | reverse complement strand
TGAATCCTTCGGGGTGGGGGATGGGCAATGGCTTGATATCAATCGCCGCCGAGTTGGAGCTTACCTTGATATCGCGTTCCTGTGGAGTCCTGACATTAAAGAATCCCATGTTGACATTGTCGTACTGGACTACAGTTATATCGTAGTTGCCTGAATTGATGGTGAGTTTTCCCGATTTCTGGGGAAAAATGATGCATCTTTTGAGCAGAGCGGTCATATAATTCTGTCCTCGGTAGCTTTCCACTTCGTTGAGCTGGGCCTGGATAGGCACCTCCTCGATCAGAAAGCCGTCGAAACTCGGCTGCTTTGTGGGCATGAACGATGAGATGGAGTACTTGGTGTAAAGTTTTATGGTGCATTCTATCGCTTCCTGCTCGTAGGCGGTGCTCTTGTTGAGAATTATACGTACGAACACGTCGTCGGACTGCACGGCTCTGTCGGAACTTTGGGTGGAGATGTCGTCGATGTTCACATCGGGAGCTGACGAACCCGATGCGCCCGGCCGGGATGCCGACGGTTGGGAGCCTGCCGTAATCGTGAGTTTACGCCGCGATGTAGTCAGATGCTTGCCGTCGGCTTCAACAGATGCTTCACCGATAGTGACCGTTCCCTCTTTTTCGGCACGGTAAACAAATGTGTAGTCCACTCGCGTGTTTGAACGCGAACGTCCATTGCTGATCTCGTAGCTCTGGCTTTTAGTCTCCGACGGTCCGTAGAGCAGCTTGCAGCCTTCTATTTCAGGCACCCGCAGCGACCTTAAACTGGGATTGCCGTCGATTACCGAATAAGTGATGTAGAATTGTTCGCCTGCCATCACGCGGTCGGGTGCCTTGATCCTGAATGTCAGATCGGCTTTGAGCGCTGCCGATGCTGTCAGCATCAGAAATATGAGTGTCAGAAACTTTTTCATCATGCTTCGTGATTTCTGTATTTTGGGAGGTTACCAGGGATTGGTGACATGCTTTTTACGTGCAGCGGCAGCTTTCTTCTTTTCGGCCTCAACACGTTTGCGAGTGGCAGCTTCCTCGTTTTCCATAGCTTTAAGTATTTTGTCGGCATTGGAATCGCTCATCTGCTGCTGTTGCTGTTGTTTCTGCTGATCCTTCTTGTCCTGCTGCTGTTGCTGCTGATCCTGGTTCTGGTTTTTATCCTGTTGGTCTTGTTTGTCCTGATTCTGCTGCTGATCCTGGTTCTGATCCTGTTGATCTTGTTTGTCCTGGTTCTGCTGCTGATCCTGATTCTGCTGGTTCTGTTGCTGTTCCTGAAGCTTCTTCTGGGCTATGCGGAGATTCTGGCGTGCCTTGTCGTCATCGGGATTTTTGCGCAGCGAATTCTTATACATGTCGACAGCTCCGGCAAAATCGCTGTTGTTGAATGCCATGTTGCCAAGATTATAGAACGATTTGCCTGAAAGATTGATGTCGTAGCCCTCCTTGCCGAGCTGCCGCAATACGTCGGATGCCTCTTTCAGAGGATTGTTGCCGCTGTTGGGATCGGCCGAGCCGCTCTGTCTGATGAGCGATGCAGCCAGATTGAACAGGGCGGTCTCCGACTGTGGCACCTCCTCCAGAGCCTTGCGGTATTTGACCTCGGCTTCGGCGAAACGCTTCTGCCGGTACAGGCCGTTGCCCTCGCGTATGAGATTGCGCTCCTGTTTTGTGGTAAGAGGAGCGGCGTCGCTATCGTTTTCAGCTGCCGTGGCCGGCATGAAAAACATCGCTGTACCGGCCACAAATATCATTGCCAATATTTTATTTGCCGTTTTCATCTTTCTTGACTGAAGATTGTTTTGTGAAGAAATTGATGTCGCGGAGCCACGATATCTTGCAGTAGGGGAGCATCCCGTCGACCACGAGCATAAGTATGGCAAGTATCGCCGCTATCGGGAAGAGCTCGTTGGCTGCCGATGACGCCATGCGTCGCTTGAATTCTGTCTTTCCGAGCTTGTCGAGGTGGCTGTCAAGGTCGCCGACCACCGATGAGGAGCCTCCGGAGAGATAAATGCCGTCGCCTGCCTGAGCTATCTCTTTGGCCATGGATTCGTTGAGAGCGGTCATCACCACCTTGCCCTGCTGATCCTTGAGATATTCGCCTCCGTTCATTGGAATGGGAGAGCCTTTGCCTCCACCTATGCCTATCACGTCGACCTGAATGCCTGCCGAAGCAGCTCTGCGTGCCTCTTCCACAGCGTTGTCCTCGAAGTTTTCACCGTCGGTGATCACTATTATCGCTTTGCGGAACTCGCTGTCGGGAGTGAATGAGTTGATCGCCATGTCTATGGCCGCGCCTATAGCCGTGCCCTGAGTCGGCACCATATCGGTATTGATGCCGTTGAGAAACATTTTGGCCGATATGTAGTCCGACGTGATCGGAAGCTGTGTGTAGGCATCACCGGCAAATACGATCAGACCGACTTTGTCGTCGTTCATCTTGTCGATAAGTTTCTCAAGAATGAATTTGGCTCGCTGCAGACGGCTGACACCACGCGGATCGTCGGTCGACGAGGCCAGCATGGAATTGGATACGTCCACACAGATCATCACCTCAATACCTCTCGACACTGTTTCCTCCTCCTTGGCCGAGGCGTCGGCGCTGGTGGTGTAGGGCCGGGCAAGAGCTATGATGATGAATGCCAGAGCGAGGCATTCTACAGTCAGCTTGATCCAGCCCATATAGCGTGATGCGTCAGGCATCATCGCCCTGACTACCTTGATCTGGCCGAACCGGCGCAGACGCTTTCGCCGGCTGACACGGCTCTGGAAATATATGGCCGCTATCACCGGAATGGTCAGCAGCAGATATAATAGTTTAGGATATGCGAAGCTCAACATCGTTTATTAAGCATGGGGGTTAAACGTCAGGGAATAGAACGCAGCACGGTGAACCGCAGCAGCATTTCAAGCGCCAGCAATGCGAAGGCAAGCCATGCCCAGATCATATAGCTTTCCTCGGTATGGCTGAAATTGCGCACGTCGAGCACCGTCTTTTCAAGTGCGTCGATCTCCTCGAACACCTGTGAGAGCACATTATTGTCGGTCGCGCGGAAATATTTGCCACCGGTGATGGAAGCGATGTTGCGCAAGGTAGCCTCGTCAATGACAACGGGCATATTGACATATTCGATGCGACCGAAAGCGTTTTCCTGCGGAAATGGCGCCATGCCGTTGCGCCCTATGCCGATTGTGTAGACTTTGATACCGTATTTCTTTGCGATTTCGGCTGCCGTGATGGGCGCCACATTGCCGGTATTGTTTGAGCCGTCGGTCAGAAGGATAATGCTTTTTGATTTGGCTTTGCCGTCTTTTATACGGTTGATGGAGGTAGCCAGACCGTCGCCGATGGCGGTAGCGTCCTGAAGCATGCCCATCTTGATGTCGTTGATATAGTTGACAAGAAGGGCCTTGTCGGTAGTCATTGGGACGGCCGTGAAGCTCTCTCCGGCAAAGATCACCACTCCTATGTTGTCGCTCTCGCGTCCGCTGACAAATTGCGAGGCGACCTTTTTCGCCGCTTCGAAACGGTCGGGTTTGAAGTCTCTGGCGAGCATGCTCGTGGAAATATCGAGCGCTATCACAATGTCGGTTCCCTGGGTGTTGGATGTGCTCCAGCGGTCATAAGCCTGCGGACGGGCGAGGATGACTATGAGGGCAGCCAGACACAGCGCACGCATAACAAACAGTCCGTGGAGAAGCCATGCTCTCAACGGACGCCCGTTCTTGACATAGGGAGCTATGGTAGATACCGATATGGTGGCGTGCTTACGGTTGCGGTTCCAGATATACCAGACCACATAGGGAACAAGCAGCAGCAAAAACCATAGATATGCGGGATGTGCGAATTGCATGTACAATCGTTATTTGGAATTCTCGTTTGATTTGTTTTCAGTCTGAATGCTGCCGTCGGCGCCTGCGGGAGCTGTGTCCGGTTCAGGAAGAGGGCGGGTGTCCTCCACAAACTGCATGGCGGCCCGAAATGAGGCGGCATTGTCTTCAGGAAGAGGCCTGGCTTTGGCAAACTTCACGAAGTCGGCGATCTCAAGCACCCTGCTCATGTATTTTTCAGGCAGACGCGTGGCTTCATTATGGCGCAGAGAGTTGAGTATCTGCGATGAAGTCATTTCCATGGCGTTGATGCCGAAGCGAGTGTCGAGATAGTTGCGCAATATGTCTGTAAGGCGAGTGTAATATTCTTTTTCCTGACCTTTCTCGCACAGGTTTTCTGACCGAAGCGTCTCCAGCCGCTGCATGGCGAGTTCATAGGGAGGTATCGGTTTCTTGGCCGGAACGAGCGGTATTCGTCCCTGTTTGATCCATTTGAAATAGATATACAGGGCTGCACCGATCACAAGCAGAGCCAGCAGTATCCATATTCCGAAATCGGTCATCCAGTCGGGCAGGAAATCGAAGAAATGACGCGGAGGATTCTGGGCGTCGTAATAGTCATGGATGGTAGCGAGTGAATCTATTGCCACAGGCATCACTTTCAGGGCCGGACGATTGCTTTCGGTCACCTGACCGTCCTGCACGAACATTACCGGAGGCAGTGTGTACAGACCGGAATCAAATGCCTGAAGTATGATCTCCTGGCGCAGCTCCTTGTTTCCGTTGCCGAGGTCAGTCACGAGCGGTTCGCCAAGACTGGCCACTTCCACCTCGCGCCAGAGAGTGTCGGGCAACAGTATTCCGCCGGTTTCGTCGATTTT
>CALHWU010000073.1 GCA_938039795.1 uncultured Muribaculaceae bacterium | reverse complement strand
TTCTTCATGTTCAGACTGGCAACACTATACTCCTGACACCTTCCCCACCCACCGGGAAAATCCGCTGACCCGACATTTCCGCAAGAAATGTTCAAAAAAATGTTGTCTTTTGACGCGTTAAAAACACTCCCATTATCTCATAGCCTCGGCTACACCTATCCCCGACTTCATACCGGCAAAACATGGTACGTCGACTTCTATGCGATCGACCCGGTGACTAACAAATTTCGCCGGAAAAAATATAATCTTAATCGGATCCAGTCTAAAAAACTACGTCGCGAGCAAGCTACCGAAATGATCACGACGCTACTCAATTTATTGAGATCCGGCTGGTCACCATGGCAAATTTCCACAGAAAAAGAGACCTCTTACCCACTGAAAACAGTGTTCGAACTCTATGAAAATCACATTAAGCTACAATTAAAAGAGCGTTCCGTCTCCACAAACATTAGTTTTCTTCACCTCTTCCGTAGCTATCTCGCAACCTTGAAGCCCGTACCAACAGATGTCAGGCATATTACTACTGCTCTGATTGTCAAATATCTCGACCACCTTTATCTTAAGCAGCACGTCTCCGCGAGAACGCGCAACAACTACCGCGGTTTTTTGTCGGGCTTATGTGCTTTTTTTGTAGACAGGAACATGTTGAAAATAAATCCTGTTGACTCTATCAAAACCCTGAAAGAAACATCAAAAAAACGTCAGCCATTGACACAGTCAATGCTGAAACGCCTCAATGATTATCTTTCAGATCACGACCGCTGGCTTCTCCTTGCCTGCCGTCTCGAATATTACACCTTCATTCGCCCGGGCGAATTGCGTCAGCTAAAGATCAACGACATCAACCTCAAGGAAATGAAGATCTATATCAACGGCCAGATTTCAAAGAACGGCCGCGCCCTGAACGTGGCCATAAACCGCGAGATCATCACGCTCATGCTCGATCTCGGACTTTTCAACTATCCCGGAGAAATGTACATCTTCGGCTCAGATCTCCGGCCTTCGGCTACGCCTCCAGACAAGAACCTCTTTCCCCGTGTCTGGGGAAAGCTCCGCAAAACGCTCGGCTGGGCCAGCTGCTACCAGTTCTATTCTCTGAAAGATTCCGGAATCCGCGATCTGGCCAACGCCGCCGGAATAGTTGTCGCCCGCGATCAGGCGAGACACGCCGATATCTCGACGACCAACCGATACCTGCAGGGGCGCGACGCCCCCGTGCATGACGCCGCCATCAACTTCAAGGGAGTGCTATAAATGAATCCTGTAGAAGTAGCCGGTGATCAGCATATCACCGCCGTTGGTAGGCAGATCGCATTCTATTTTCTCGCACACATACTTCTGATTGTGCAGCAAAAAAATAGAATCGACCTCCGGCACCTTGGTATCAACGAACTTTATACAGTAGCGCAGAGTCGTGTCGATCACGACCTCCTGCGCCTCATCGCTGCCGATCGTCGCTGTATAAAGATTCGTTTCGCCTGTCGCCTTATTCAGCGACAGACTCACGTCATCATCGAGCTTGTCATAAGTGCCATCGAGCCGGCGATCGCCCCAGGCCATGCTCGGCCGAGGCCACAACACCGGCCGTTCGACTCCGTCGACGGTAACATTGATCTGATTCCATGCGAGCGGAGTCAGCGCCATATATATGAGATCAGGCTTTTTCTCCTCATCCGTCGACACAGAACCATCGCCCATGATCATCTCCTCGAGGACAATGTCCGCGTCAGAATTCGCTGCGGTGTCGAGTGTATCCGTTCTGTCCGGATGCTCGACCAGCCAGCCCGTAAACGTCGCCGCCGGATCATAGGCGGCCGCGCCCGGATGGCGCCCCCCGGAGATATGCTTGAAAGCCCGGAACTCGTGCTGCGCCAAAGCGCACGGCACGAACTTCAGCTCAACGTCGACGTCAGTACTGTTCTCTTTCGCAATTCGCGGCGCATACATATCGACGCGCCGGAAGGCCGGTGTCCCGTCATTGTCAGCAAAATACACATAATGCCGGCCATCCTTACATTCGAAAATCGTGTCACGCCTGGCATTCCTCCAGGCAGTGGCCGAAGCCGATGACATTGCGCTCATGTGATCAATGATTGCCGCGATGTCATCGAAGCTCCTGTCGATTTTCGCAGATCCTCTGACAGCCTCATCGAGGCAGTCCACAGGGTTAAACTCCGACTCCGCAAAGCCCACATTGCTAACTAAATAATAGATTGGTTTGATTCTTAATTTAAGAATCTACGGCAAAGATATAACAAAATCCTCAAAAAGCAAAGCCCCCCCGCCGCAATGGGCGAGGGTGCTGCGTCCGGCCTTGGCGGACAGTGTCAAAATAAACAAGGCTCTCAAAGAGTGTCAGCAGCCTTGCGGATGCGATCAGAAAGATCGCAGAGCGCATTCTTCAGCTGCATGGTTTCTTCCATGGTGAATCCGCCAGGACCACCATTACCGTTGATGCCGTCGAGCTTGTGGTAAAGCCAGCTGCTCGACTTTCCGAAATAAGTTCTGGCGATTTCTCTCCATGAGACTGCCACGAGGATGTCAGACATTCTTTGCTTGACGTCCGGGATTAATGTTTTCGCTTGTATGACCGTTTGCATATTGTTTTATTTTAAGCCCTCCCCCTCGAGATTGTCAGGGAAGATCTGTCAGTTCGTCGACGAGTTGCTGAATGTAGTAGAGCATCTGCGGATGACCGTTCGGGAGGCTCATCTGGTAGTTGCGGATGGCTCTGATCAACTCCTCCTCTATTTCTGTAAGTTCGATTTGTTCTCTTTTCTATTTCATTGTGATGTTGTTTATTTTGACATCACAAAGGTGGTACGAATTTTCGTATTAAATAAATGAAATGGCAAAAGATTACGAAAAATCGTACTTTTTATAAAAAACCGTGTTCCTGAAATAAGGAACACGGTCGCACATTTATATTAGAAGTAGCCCTCACGGGCGATTTTTCAGTCAGAAGTTGGCTGCTGCCAATTCCTGAGCTATTTCACAAATAGCTGCTTGGAATTTTTGATATTGTCCTTCCCCGGCTTTAGCTACACCGGAAGTGTATTTGCGCATGAGTGACGGGTTGATACCCGCACGTTCGGCGACTTTTGAAACGTTGAAAAAATTGAAGTAGTCAAAGAACGACTTCATGTCGTAGTGATACACAAATTCAAGCTCTGTGGCCTTCTTGCCTTCTTCTGCGAGCAATTCTTTGATCTCCTCGTAAGCCTTAAGCATATCTGCTTTGGCTTCACGCGGATTATTACCATAGCCATACAGAGCAAAATCAGGCACATCCTCTACCATGTAGCAGGCACAACCGCCATCCTTTGCCGTCTCAAAAACCATGTTCGCAACCATATCTATGTAATTATCTATTAACTGACATCTTATAAAAAGGGAGTGGATTAGGCTCCCTTTTATCGAATAACAACCAAAGCGATTCAAAAGATGAAGATAAGTGAGCGGGAGTCGCCTCCCGACCCACTCTTTCTTCTGATCCACAGTCAGCATCATTTGATGCCTGACTGATAGAAGATGCTGCGCACGAGAGAAGAGGGAACCTCTTTAGATCCGTGATGACCGAGAGGGAAAACCTTTCCGGTTATCGGCGAAAACCAAATAAGGTGATTTCCACCCTTTCGTTTAACGTAGCATCCTGCTGCCCTCAACCGGGCTTCCAATTCAGAATACTTCATAATGTAAATGTGCTAAAGTTGATAATTCAACACTGCAAAGGTAGCATATTTGCTCCACTTCACCAAATAAATTCATGAAAATTTCACTCGATCGCAAAAAAAAGCTGACCATCTCACGATGGCCAGCCGAATAATAAATTCAATGGTATGTGCAAAATGGTTAGCGTAGCTTATGAATTACTTAAAACCTACACAAAAGTAAGCTCTTTTTAGCCGATTTACCATGGAAAATCGCTAAAATCAACACTCAAAAACCGCTCTCCGTGAGCGCGCCGGGTCCCTTTTGTCCGTCGCATTACCGATCGGGCGAAAGGCGGCGCGCGAACGGGCCTGAATGCGAATGCCAAGAGGCTCCATATCAGCGCGAAGCGATGGTAAGGACTGGGCGTGAGCGCGGCAAATCTCCGATTTGTCCGCTAATAAAATCGGGAGCGGCCATGAAATGAGCCGATTGCGACCCCAAAATAGCGCCGAAGGGTACCCCACCGTGCCCTATATAATTTTAGCGGAATATGCCCCTGAAATCAACATTTGTTAACGTCAAAATCGCTCTTGATTTTCACATACATTAACGTTTAAGAGTGAGCGCACTGTAAAGAGCGACCGCGCCCGCGGCCGCTCTCCCGTGGTCATTACCGCTCACGCCTACAGCGTCCAAAACGCGCTCTATGTCTCGCTCACTGTACATGTCAGTTGTGCTGCTTGCTGAACCACGAAACTATCTGATTGCTGTGTTTCAGCTTCAGTCGTGACTTGATGTTTGATATATGCCTGGCAACAGTGCATATCGAAATATGCAGATCCTCGGCGATTTCCGTTTTCGACAGTCCGGCGCCCATGCGCTGGGCAACCTCCATTTCACGGTCAGAGAGGATCGTCTTCATCTTTGCCTTGCAGATCGTACCCTCGAAAATGCACTCTCCGCGAAGAGGACACTTGACCTCTTCGAGCACGAAACGACCGCAGTCTGAAACATCAAACGTCGAATCATATTCGCCGAAGTTGCATCGTATGAAACGATGCACCATCTGGTACTCATAAAAGGGACGATTCAGTCGACTCCCTGCGTAAAGCTTTGACAAAGATTCAAACGCCGTCGGGTAAAGGTCACGGATCTTCAGCAGCATCTCTTCCGTGACCTCCCGGCAGGTCTGATCATAGACGACCATAGGGCCGTCCTTCTTCTGCAGATTGATCGAGCCGTCCGGGCAAATGTAAAATTCGACGTTCTTTAGCATGACTTTCCGATTAACTCGTCAATAATGTATTGGCGCTCAATACCCTTGAAACCGCTGTTCCGGAGCCTATAATAAAAAGTGGCCATAGATATATCCATTGCTGCCATAACGTGATCGCGGAATTCTGTTCTTTGTTCGTTATTTAAACCATCGTAATAGTCAGAAACGGGCGCATTAAAGCTTTTTTGTAATTGCTGTTGCTGCCCTATCAACATTTTTCACTAAATTTGCCGCATTGTTTCTCACAAATTCTTACACAGTGAAATTCCGAGACATTATCGCATTTGCCACCTTGTTTCTTACAGCAGTGGCCGTCAACGCTCAGAACAATGTGGCCGAAGAGGTCGCATGGGTTGTGGGCGACCAGCCGATCTGGAAATCGGAGATTGAGGATTATTACAATAATCTGATATATGAGCAGACTCCTATCAAAGGCGACCCGTATTGCGTGGTGCCGGAGATGATTGCAGTCGAAAAACTTTATCTTCATCAGGCCGATATTGATACTGTAGAAGTGTCAGACGCAATGGTAATGGCCGAAGTGGATGCCCGCATTAATCTGTTTGTCAATAGATTCGGCTCAAAAGAGAAGGTCGAGGAGTATTTCCGTAGACCGATGCCTGACATAAAGCAGCAGATGATTGAGAATACCAGAAACGGTTATCGTGTCAGGGAAGTCCAGCGGTCGCTGACCAAAGACGCCAAGGTGACGCCATCGGATGTGCGAAAATATTTCCAGCAGCTTCCGGCCGACAGTGTGCCATTCGTGCCGATGCAGGTTGAAGTGCAGATCATTACTTTCCATCCGAGTATCCCCCGTCAGGAAGTGGAGGACGTGAAATCACGGCTACGTGACTACTCGGAGCGTATCAACAAGGGTGAAAGCGAGATGTCGACTCTGGCGATCCTTTATTCGGAGGACCATGGAACTGCAATGCGAGGCGGTGAGACCGGATTTCTGGGCCGTGGCGAGCTTGATCCGGAATATGCGGCAGTGGCATTCAATCTCAATGATCCCCGAAAGGTATCCCGCATAGTAGAGTCGGAGTATGGTTACCATATCATACAGCTTATAGAGAAGCGAGGCAACCGCATCAACACGCGTCATATATTGCTTAAGCCGAAAGTTTCGGAAAACGACATCAACGAGGCTATGCACCGTCTTGATTCGCTGCGGACGGATATCGTCGACACGAAGCGTTTCAAGTTTGAGGATGTAGTGGGATATCTCTCGCAGGACAAAGACACCCGTTACAACAAGGGTATAATGGTCAACGAGGAGAACGGTACCATACGGTTTGAGATGAAGGATCTGCCGCAGGATATTGCCAAACAGGTAAGTGAACTGCAGCCTGGCGAGATTTCGAAGCCTTTCCTCATGATCGATCCGAAACTCAACCGGGAGGTGGTGTCGATCGTCAAGCTGACAAACCGTATAGAGGGCCACAAGGCCAATCTGTCGGATGACTATCAGCTGCTGCTGTCGATGTACGAGCAGTCGCTCAATGAGAAGATCATCCGCGACTGGTTAAAGCAGAAGATAGCCCAGACCTACGTGCGCATCGAGGATGGCTGGCGAAACTGCGAGTTTACCCACGATGGCTGGATCAAGGAAAAATAATCTGCTGCGTTCCCGGCTCTGTCAGATGATATGACGGGAAGCGATTAAGATTTGTTTTAACGTCATGCCGCGACATCGGTCAATGATCTCTTTCAAACGCTCGGCAGCTGCTGTCGCGGTCATGGCCGCGGTGGCTTTGCCTCCCATGCTCGCATCGTCGGCCGGAGGGTCGGCTGCTTTTGCGGAAGCATATCCGGCCGACACACAGCAATTGCGGCCGGTGATCCCAGGAGCTGACCGATACCAGCAGGGTAAGGTTTTTCTGGAGCACGCCGACACATGGAGCTATCTTGAACAGCCTGGCGTCTCTCCTGATTCGCAATACCAGGTGCTTACGGGTAATGTGGTGTTCCGCAAAAATGACATGTTCATGTATTGCGACAGCGCCCATTTCTATGAGACGGCCAATTCATTCGATGCCTTCAGCAATGTGCGCATGGAGCAGGGGGATACGCTTTTTGTGTATGCCGATGAACTTGAATATTCAGGAGCCGACGAGATGGCCGTGCTTTATGCTGATCCTGGCAAGAAGGTGCGTCTGATCAACCGTGATGTCGAGCTATCGACCGACGTGTTCAACTATGATCTCGCTTCGAATATCGGTTTTTACAACGTCGGTGGAGTGCTTGACGATGCTGTCAACACTCTCCGGTCACAGGAAGGGGAGTACCATCCTGACACCAAATACGCTTATTTCTACTTTAATGTGGATCTTGAGGCGCCCAATGGAAACGATACTCTGAGGCTTTACACGGATTCGCTCGTATATAACACCGGGACGCATCTGTGTGAGCTGATCGCCCATACAAGAATAGTCAGCGCCGACGGAGAGATACTGTCCTCTTCCGGCACTTACAACACTCTTACGGGTCTTGCCGATCTTTACAAGCGCTCGCTCGTGCTTACACGGCAGGGCAATACGCTCACGGGCGACACGCTGTTTTATGACCGTAATCAGGGAATAGGTGAGGCGTTCGGCAATATGGTGCTTACCGACTCTGCACGCCAGTCGTCGCTGCATGGCGATTATGGTTGGTATGATGAGCTTGCCGACAGCGCTTTTGTGACAGGACGCGCGCTTGCAAAGGAATATTCGAAGGCCGATACGCTTTATCTGCATGGCGACACCATCTATGCATACATGGATCCCGACTCAACACGCGTGATGAACGTTTACCATAATGTGAGGTTTTTCCGTTCAGACATGCAGGGGCTATGTGATTCTTTAAGCTCTACGGAGCGCGACTCGCTTATGCATATGTATCATCATCCCGTGGTATGGAGCGGACGCCGCCAGGTTTTCGGCAATATCATTGAGGTGCATGTCAATGATTCGACTGTCGACTGGGCTCGGCTTCCCGAATTCGGGTTCACGGCCGAGCATGTGGCGGAGGACTGCTACCAGCAGATGAGCGCCTCGGAGATGACGACGTGGTTCAACGATTCGACCATAAGCCGTCTTTTCGCTGAAGGAAACGTGATGCTGATAATGTTTCCGATGGAGAGTGATTCCACATACAATAAGTATGCTTATGTAGAGAGTTCGGAAATGGACGCTTTTTTCCGCGACAATGATATAGAGTCAGTCCATTTCCGTCCGGCCACTACAGGCAAGGTTACTCCCCTCTATCTGGCAAAGCGCAATTCCTATTTCCTACCGAGATTCGCCTGGTATGAGGAGATGCGTCCGGTGTCGCCCGACGATGTGTTTGTGGTTCCGGAAAGCCAGAGGGCGCTTATGCGGTCGGAAATCCCTGCTCCGGAAGCGGCTGAGGCATCGAAACGCCGTAAGGAGATCCGCAAGGTGCGTCGCAGCGCCGATCCTAAAGGCGGTTCCTCCGGTCAAGCCGAAAGGGAGTCACCGATATCCGCGCAGTCTGAAAACATCTCTGTCGAAGCCTCCGACACCATCCCTGCCGTAACCATAGCGGCGCCAATCGACTCTATCAAGGCGCATTGACACGCCCGCTCAAGTTGACATGCGTCGCGCGCTGCTGTTTAATCCGGAAAATGACCTGGCTCTTGCAGCCGATACCCTACGCTATACCCCTCCACCTGCAGCTGCGGCCCTGTCGCGTGCCGGGGCGTTACTGCCTTTGTGGTGGAGCGGTCCCGACGATGTCATAATGGCTCCAGAATCGGATGCCGAAGCAGCTGCCCGTCTGTGTCGCGAATACGGATTCGAGGGTACGATAGGTCTGCAGTCGGATATCCCATCGGTAGAGGAATGCTGTCCGTGGGGATGGAGCCGCAACACGCGTTGGCGTTATGAATCGGCTGGGGTCGGTAGGGAGGCGCTGCCATCGGATGAATGGCTTGAACATCATCGCCTGCTGAGTCATCGAAGAATATCTGTCAGTATTTCAAGTGAGATCGGGATACCCGAAGATCTTCTGCCTGTAGAGGCCTTCAGCAGGCAGGAAGCTCAGCGGGCTATCAGTCGTTTTGACGGCCAGGCATTCATAAAGCTGCCCTGGTCGAGCAGCGGCAGGGGCGTCTTTGATGTCAGGCGTCTCGATTCATCCACGCTGACACGGTATATTGATGGGTTTATACGTCGGCAGGGCAGCGTCATGGTGGAGCGTGCGCGGCATAAGTCAAAGGATTTCGCCATGCTTTTCCGATGCAGCGGCGGCATAGCTGCATTTGTGGCTATGTCGGGATTTCATACTGATTCCGCGGGCCGTTATCTTGGGAATCTGATCGCGTCGGATGAGACAGTAATTGGACGTCTGGGAGTGGATCCACGCATCTGGGCCGCTCCTCTTGCACGTGCAATTACTTCAGTAATAGCTCCGTACTACAACGGCTGGGTAGGCATTGACATGATGACCGAAGAGAAGCCGTCGGGAGGTCTTGAAATCGTCCCCTGTGTCGAAGCCAATGTGCGCATGACGATGGGTGTGGTGGCCCGTTTCATCTATGATCGGTTAGGGATGGATATGCTGCTGTCGGTCTCGCGCGATCCGGCCGCCGGAAGCGGTCAGATTGATTTGTCGCCTGTGTCGGCCCAAACGGGGATGCACATCATAGCTTCTCCGTTGCATTAGGGACTGAAACGTCGCCTACAGCGTTTTCAGCAGGTTGAACAGACGGTGTACAGGAAGGCCCATCACATTGTAGAAACTCCCATCTATACGGCTGACACCCACAGCGCCGATCCATTCCTGAATGCCGTAGGCTCCCGCCTTGTCAAGAGGTCGGTATTGTTTGACATACCATGTGATCTCTTCCTGTGTCAGCGGAGCGAATTCAACGAAAGTAGAGGCCGACAGGCTGTGGATCTCTCCACGGACTACGACTGCGACCCCCGTCACTACCTGATGCACTCTGTTCGACAGCTGGGTAAGCATGAGCCGCGCATCCTCTTCATTTGTTGGTTTGCCCAAAACTTCTCCTCCGAGTATCACCACTGTGTCGGCCGTTATGATCAGATCGTCGGCAGCTGCTTGAGCGGCATAGGCGGCCGCTTTCTTTCGTGCAAGATATTCCGGCACGTAATCGGGCGAAAGCGCCGGCGGGTATGTCTCGTCGACAGCAATGCCGCGTGCTACCTCGAAATCAATGCCGAGCATGCCCAGAAGCTCCTTGCGGCGTGGAGAAGCGCTGGCAAGCTTTATATTGTAGCGCTTAAGATTTGCAAGAGGATTTTCCATCACCATCCGAATGCTTTGGCGTCAGACATCCATTCACCGCGATCGCGGAGCACCTGCTCGATGAGATCGCGAGCCACTCCATATCCTCCCGGTACCGGCGATATATATCCGGCGGTCTCCTTCACTTCAGGAGCCGCGTCGGCCGGGGCGATACCGAGACCGACGTGGCGCATGGCCTCTATGTCGGGGATATCATCGCCTGCGTAGGCCACCTCTTCCTGCGTCAATCCTTCCTTGGCCATCCATTCGGCGAGCACAGGAAGTTTTACCGACGCCTTGAGATATATGTCGGTTATGCCAAGTCCGGCATATCTTACCTTGAGAGCCGGACTGTCGGCCCCGCTTATGATGGCGATTCTCAGGCCGCGTTTCACAGCCAGCTGCAATGCATATCCGTCCTTGATATTGACCATCCTCTGCGGGGTGCCGCTGATATCCATGGGTATCGTCGACGGGGACAGGACACCGTCGATGTCAAACGCCATTCCGCGAATCTTGCTCAGGTCATAGTTGATCGCGCTCATTATGGTGGTATCGGTTGATTATGTTTTCTGAAATTTTGCGGTATAGCTCCGTCTGCTCTGCCGACAACAGTCGGGTGTGTCCCTCCATCACTCCCTTGTCGTTGCGTCGTGCCGGTCCGGTCTGCACTGCAGCCGGGTCGACAGTGGTTTCCATTTTGCGCATCGTTTCCTCTATCAGCGGGAACAGTACGCTTATGTCGTCGCCCTCTTCGCGGAGTATATCGTCGGCTACGGTCCACATGTAATTGACAAAGTTGCAGGCAAACACCGCCGCCGCATGCAATCGGCGCCGCCGTGAGCTGTCGGCCATGTTCACTCGCCGGCTTATACGGCGTGCCGTTTCCAACAGTGTCTGTCGCGATGCGTCGTCTGAGCCTTCGATATACATCGGCACCTCGGTCATATCCACGGCTATGCCGCGAGTGAACGTCTGCAACGGATAAAACACACCGTAGGTATCGGTTATGCCCGAGAGTGCGTCGGCGGCTACTGATCCCGAAGTGTGCGCCCACAGGCCGCCGAATCCTTTCATGCGTTCGGCAATGGGGCGTATGGCATCGTCGGCCACCGACACAAGGTAGAAGTCCTCACCCTGTCTGATCTGCGAGAGGTCGCTGACAGGCTGCGCGGGGCTTTTCAGAGCGGAGGCAAGTCGGGCGGCATTGTCGGGATTACGGCTCCATACCTGACTGATGTCAAGTCCGGCTGCTTCAAGAGCCGGAGCGAGCGCCGAAGCGACATTGCCCGATCCTATTATTACTGCCATGATCCGATATGCTCCTTTTCCCATTCGAGCCGCGACGGATCGATGGGTTTGCGTTGCTCGTCCTTATGGCCTATGGTAATGATGCAGAGTGTGTTGAGATGTTCGGGTATGCCGAGCAGTTCGGCCACATATTCTTCCGACAGCGTCTGATCGGCTGTCATCCGGCCTCTGACCTGTATCCAGCACGATCCGAGTCCGAGATCGGCGGCCTGCAGCTGCATCATTATCGCAGCTACCGAGGCGTCCTCTATCCAGGGATCGGATTTGGTGGAATCGCCGACTACCACTATGGCAAGCGGACAGGCAGCTATCGGTGCGGCGCCCATTGGTTTGCACTGTGCCAGCCGCTGCAGCATATCCTTGTCGTCGACGGCGATGAACTGCCACGAGCGTGAGCTTTTGGAGGTCGGAGCCATGAGGCCGGCCTCAAGTATAAGACGCACGTCATCGGCCGCCACGGGTTCGTCGGTATAGCGGCGTATGCTGCGGCGGTTTATGAGTAAATCGTGAAATGATGTCATGGATTGATATTGGTTGCTTATATGTAAATCAGTGTCGGAATCTGTCTGTGCAGCAAACCGACGGTATGTCTGATCCGTCAGACCTTCTTATCTGGCCCGGTAGACCCATCCGTCGGGATGAAGACTCGCGAATGCCTTGTCGGCCATAGGCTTGCGGGCTTCTTCGAGAGTGGCTCCCGTGGCGGCATATACGCGGAAACGGCCGTCACGTTCAAGTATGTCGAGCTGTTCGTCGCCGCGGGCTGCGATATAATCTTCAGCCTGGCGGCGGGTAGCGTGCGAGGCCACAATAAGATAATAGCTTTTATTCCTGGTTTTCACCTGGGGTTGCTGTGTCGGAATTTCGCTAGAAACGGCATCGGCCGGCGGCATCGAGATATAGAGTTTTGGCGCAGGCTGTTGTTGCGGCGCGCTGGTCTCGGGTTGCGGGAGGTCGACGGGCTTTCCGGGTTTTATCTCGGGATATGCGAGAGAAGCGAAGTCGTGGTGCTGACGGTCGATAAGTACGGGTGTGGAAAGAACAAATCCGAGCAGAGTCAGTATGGCCACGGAGGCTGCTACTCTGACAGCTCTGCGCAGATGCACGAATCTGACACTGTGTTCCGGCTCAACCTCATTTTCTTCAGAGGGTAGGGCAAGTGCTGGCAGTCCGAAGTACTTTGCGTTGGCCATGCCGTCGGCGGCAGGCGAGAAGAGCATGGATCCGTTGGCGTCGCGGGAAAAGGTGCCTATCCGGTCGATACTGACTTCTCCGTTGACATCATAGATGTTTCTCATCTCGTCCACTCCTTCCCTGACGATAGAATCCGCCACCTGGTAGCTCACTCCGTCACGACGCGCAATGCTTGAAGCAAGCATACCGTCAGTATGGTTGAGCGACTGGTTGAACCCGAGCGAACGGCATGGGGGAGTAAGCTGCCCGTTCTCCAGACGCGAATGGCCGACAGAAGCCACCAGTGCTCCCCAGCCGGGGATCACCACGCAGTCGTTGTTTACGATCAGATACTGTATGTGGGGTGTCAGAGTATTCACAAGTGCAAATTTAGACATTTTTTGCAAAACGGACATAGTGGTTGGTCAAAAATGTTTCAGAGACGGCTCGCGAGTTCATCCGTAGTGATGATGCTCACAATCAGCCTTCCGTCGGGGGTGTAATTCGGCGACTTGAGGCTGAACAGTGATGCCATAAGATGTTCCATCTCTTCGTCGCTCAGCTGTTTGCCCGGTCTTACTGCCGCGGCCGTGGCCATCGAGAGCGCGAGCCGTTGCCGGAGAGTATCCGCCGGTTTGTCGCCCCCTTCGGTCTCGTCCTCAATGATGCGCAGCAGAGTGTCGACGGGATTGACGTCGCCGAGCACAGCAGGTGCGCCGTTCATGCTCCAGTCGCCGTCGCCGAGAGGTGACAGGTCGAACCCGATCGACGATACTTCGGGAAGCAGTCCTTCGAGAACGGCCGCCTGTGACGGCGATAGTCTTACTATTTCCGGAAACATAAGGCGCTGTGTGGCAAACGAAGAGTCGGCCGCCATCGTCATAAACTGATCGTAAAGCACCCGCAGATGTGCCCTGTGCTGGTCGATGACCATCAGACCCGACCGTGACGGACTGATGATATATCTCCCCCTGACACTTATGCAGTGACGCTGCGACGGGTCATTGTCGGCCGTGTCGCCGAAAATGTCAGAAGATCCCTCGCCCGGATTCTCGGCCGACATGCTGTTGAGCGCGCTTCCTGCCACGGTTGGTGCCGGTGAGATAGTCCCTGTGTCGCTCCTGAATCCCTCGTATAGTTTTTCCCAGTCGCGGATGGCATTTCTCAAAGCTTCTCCGCTTCTGAATGCGTTCCTGCAGTTTGCAGCAGGTGTCGCGGCCACAGTCGGTAATTCGGCCGGTTGGGTGAATGGATTATATGACGGATCGAGGTTGAGTTCTGCATCAGCCTGTGCGTTGGGATTGAACAGAGGCAGGGAAGCGTCGTCGGTCGAGAAGTCGATTCCGGGCATGCCGTTGAATCGTCCGAGTGATTCCTTGACTGCTGCGACGAGTATCTGCCAGATGGCTTGTTCGTCCTCAAACTTTATTTCATGTTTCGTCGGATGTATGTTGACGTCGATAGTCGACGGATCGACTTCGAAATTAATGAAATAGTTGGGCTGGACATCCGGTGCTATCAGAGGCTCATAGCATGTCATCACCGCTTTGTGGAAATAAGGGTGACGCATATTCCGGCCGTTGACAAAGAGATACTGTAGGGCATTGCGGCGGCGGCTGCTTTCGGGCATGCCGATGAATCCGCTGATTCTGACTATCGAAGTGTCGGTATGTATCGGGATGAGCTGCCGCTCGATGCTTTTGCCGAAAAGCTCCACGATGCGCTGTTTCAGCGATCCTTTCAGGAGCTGGTGCATGACGGTGTCGTTGTTGACAAGGGTAAATTCGATCCCGGGATTTACAAGTGCCAGACGCTCGAACTCATGCATTATGTTCGCCAGCTCCACCGAATCCTTTTTGAGAAACTTTCTTCTTGCCGGGACATTGAAAAACAGGTTTTTGACCATCATGTTGCTCCCGGGCACACCTGCTTCGGGCTCCTGGCTCTCCACGGCAGAGCCTTTTATGACCAGACGTGTGCCGAGCTGTGCCTCATGCCGCATGGTGCGCAGCTCTATGTGGGCCACCGCGGCTATGGATGCGAGGGCTTCCCCTCTGAATCCCATAGTGGAGAGGCTGAAAAGATCGGAAGCGTCGGCTATTTTCGAGGTGGCATGACGCTCAAAAGCCATTCGTGCGTCGGTATCTGTCATGCCGCATCCGTTGTCGACTACCTGTATGAGTGTGCGTCCGGCGTCGCGTATGATGATTTGTATGGACGTGGCTCCGGCGTCGACGGCGTTTTCCACAAGCTCTTTGACAACTGACGCCGGGCGCTGAATCACTTCCCCGGCTGCTATCTGATTGGCTACCGAATCGGGTAAAAGTCTGATTATATCGCTCATAAGATAATGCTTGGTGTGGCGGGGGCTTACGGTAAATTATCTGTGCCCCGTTTTCAGCTACAAAAGTACTAAAACGGCAGGCATGCATGAAATCTTCTTATCGACACAGTGTAGATAACTCGGCATGATATTGTCAATAACTTTTTCCAGATATACAGACATCCCGGCCGATATGAAGCTACCGGCCGGGATGTAATGTCTGATTCGGTGTCAGTTCTTGAGTTTGGCAGCAAGGTTGTGGGCTGCGTTGGCTCCTGATTCGAGTGCATCGGCGGCCATATCCTTGATTTTGTCGGTAAATCCCGAGATTTTTTCTCCGGCCTGCGAGGTTATATCGTTGATCTTGTCGGATGCCTGCGAGGCGAAGTCGCCTGCCTGCTCTTTGACGTCGTTGAATTTGTCGGCTGCCTGATCTTTCAGATTCCCTAATTTGTCGGAAGCCTGATGTTTTATCTCACTGATTTTGTCCGCGACGTTCTGCTGGTGCTGAGAGGCGGCTTCCTTTACGGCATCCATCTCTTCGGCTGCGGCTATTTTTGCGGCCTGTGCGCTGATTCGGGCTGCGTCAGCCGACACTTGTGCGGCTTTCTGTGCCATCTGGGTGTTGATGTTGTCCATAGTCTGTATGTAAATGGTTTAGTGTTATACTATCAAAAACGCAGGCTGTGATGAAAAGTTCACAGCCTTCGGAGTGGATCTATGGCTGTTTCGTAAGAAGGGAGTGGAGCAGTGCGCACCGCTGGCTTAAATCGGGCTGCAATATTGCCGCTTCGGCAGGATCCACCATACGGAGATCGGCATATCGGTTTTCCCCGTTGATGAAATCGACCAGACCCGATGTCTGAGGCGAGGGAGAGTCGATCGTAAGAGGATTCTTCCCTTGCGCTTCCAGACGTGGATCAAACCGGTAGAGCGGCCAGTAGCCGGTCTCCACGGCCTGACGTTCTTCGATTATACTGTGGCTCATGCCTTTGCGTATGCCATGAGCTATGCATGGGCAATATGCGATTACTAATGACGGGCCGGCGTAAGACTCTGCCTCACGCATGGCTGTTATCGCCTGGAGATAATTGGCCCCTAAGGCAATAGATGCCACATAGACAGTGCGGTACGTCATCATCATGCGTCCGAGATCCTTTTTGAACGTGCGCTTGCCGTCGGCTGAATACTTGGCCACCGCGCCAAGTGGAGTGGCTTTTGACGTCTGGCCGCCGGTGTTGGAGTAGCATTCGGTGTCCATCACCATTATGTTAATATTCTCGTTTTGAGCGAGCACATGATCGAGTCCGGCAAATCCTATGTCGTAGGCCCAGCCGTCGCCTCCTATGGCCCAGATGCTCTTTACGCCTGTCAGGTCGGCTCGCCCGGCTATTGAGGCGAACAGGCTGTCGGACGGATGAGGCCCGATAGCGTCAATCATGGCCTTGCCGGCTGAATATGATTTCTCCGGATCATCGTATGATCGGAGCCAGTCGTTCATAGACGAGACGATTGCTGCGGGTGTGGACGCATCGGCTACAGCCTTTTCGACGTCGGCTCTCAGCGACTCCCGCCGGTCGTGGAGTGCGCATGCCATTCCGTAACCGTATTCAGCGTTGTCTTCAAACAGGGAGTTTCCCCAGGCAGGTCCGCGGCCGTCGGCGCTGGTGGCATATGCGTTGCTCGGATAGTTTGCTCCCCATATCGAGGAGCATCCTGTGGCATTGGAAATGATCATACGCTCGCCGAAGAGCTGGGTAAGCAGTTTTACGTAAGGTGTCTCTCCGCATCCGCCGCAGGCGCCCGAGAATTGCAGCAGCGGACGCCGGAGCTGAGAGCCCTGGATGGTGAATCTCGGCAGAAGATCCGGCTTCTCGCTGATATGGGATTCGGCAAAGTCGAGCATACGGCTCTGCAAGGCCAGCTGAGTGGCAAGCGGCTTCATAGTCAGAGCGTGTCCGGGACAGACTACGGCGCAGGATCCGCATCCCGTGCAGTCAGCCGCATAGACCTGTATCCGGTATCTCAGGCCATTGAAATTTCTGGGATTGCCTTCGGCCGTCGTGAATTGTGCCGGCGCACCCTCCATCTCCTGGGGAGTGGCTACGACCGGTCGGATGGCGGCATGCGAGCATACGAGAGAGCAGAGTGTGCACTGTATGCATTTCGACGGATCCCATTGCGGCACGTTGATGGCGATGCAGCGTTTTTCGTATGCGGTCGTGCCCATAGGTATTACACCGTCGGGCCTGAAAAGCGATACGGGCAGAGAGTCGCCTTCGAGCCTCATGCATGGCCGGGCAATCCGGCTGATAAAGTCGGGTAAGGCACGTTCTGGCTGAGCTGTCGGATTTTCAGCCGCTTCAGCCCAGGATGCCGGATAATCTATCTGACGTGCGGCAGATAAAGCGTCGTCGATTGCCGCAATGTTTGCGTTGACCATAGCGTTCCCTTCATGACGGTAAGTGTCGCCTGCAAGCTGTTTAAGCTTGTCGATCGCCTCGCCGAATGCCACGGTCGCGCCAAGTTTCAGATATACGGTGGCCATGATGGTGTTGATCCTGGCTCCGAGTCCGTGGGCTGCGGCAATCGAGGTGGCGTCGACTGTATAGAATTTCACATGCTTTCCGGCTATGGCCCTCTTCAGCGATGCCGGCAGCATGGTCGCCATATCTTCCAGTGTCCAAGGGGTGTTCAGCACGAAAGTGCCGCCCTCCTTTATCTTGTCGAGCAACTCGAATCGGCCTACGTAGGCATCCTTGTTGCATCCCACATAGTCGGCATTCTCAATCGCATAGGCTGCCTTGACCGGATGTGGAGCGATACGGAGCTGGGAAATTGTGTAGCCTCCCGATTTCTTTGCGGAATAATGGAAATAGGCTTGGGCATACAGTCCCGGAGTGGCGCCGATAATACCGGCAATCTGTTTGGTCGCCCCGACTGTGCCGTCGGATCCCATGCCGTAAAATATAGCCTGATGCATGTCGTCGGGCGTCAGATCGGGGGTGGCGCCGACTGTGAGCGAGAGATGGCTGACATCATCGGTTATTCCTACGGTGAAACGACGTCGGGGATTCTGACTTGACATCTCATTGAAAATGGCTATGGCCATAGCCGGATTGAAATCCTTGCTCGACAGACCGAACCGTCCGCCTATTACCTTTATATCACGTCCTGACCCGAGCACAGCCGACGATACGTCGAGCAGCAGCGGCTCGCCTTCCGATCCGGGCTCCTTGCAGCGGTCCATGACGGCAAGAGACTTTACCGTCGGCGGCAAAGCTGCCATCATAGCATCGGCAGAGAACGGACGGAACAGCCTGACGTTGAGCACTCCGGTGCGTTGCCCTTGTCGGTTGAGGCATTCTGCAGCCTGTGATGCCACTTCCGCTCCTGAGCCCATGATTACAATGACGCGATCGGCATCGGGTGCGCCGCAATAGTCGAACAGACGGTAATGACGGCCTGTAGCTTCGCCTACACGATCCATGGCTCTCTGCACAATGGCGGGAAACTTCTCATAATAAGGATTGGCAGCCTCGCGCATCTGGAAGTATACGTCGGGATTCTGAGCTGTGCCGCGCTGATCGGGGTGATCGGGATTCATGGCGCGGGCCCGGAATTGCGCCACTTTCTCATTGTCGACGAGCCGGGCTATGGTGTCGTACGGGATAGTCTCGATAGTGGATATTTCATTGCTCGTGCGCCACCCGTCGAAAAAGTGCAACACCGGCACTCTTCCCTCGATAGCCGCCAGATGGGCTACCAGAGCGAGATCCATCACTTCCTGTACGCTGCTCGAACTCAACATGGCGAAACCGGTGCCACGGCAAGCCATGACGTCCTGATGGTCGCCGAATATCGACAATGCATGTGCGGCTATCGAACGGGTGCCTACATGGAACACCACTGGAAGCAGCTCTCCCGCGATCCTGTACATATTCGGGATCATAAGCAGGAGACCTTGTGATGCTGTGAAAGTCGTAGCCAGAGCTCCGGCGACGGCCGCTCCGTGAGTCGCCCCGGCAGCACCGAGCTCGCTCTCCATTTCTTTGACCTCCATCGGACGTCCCCATATGTTGAGACGACCATGGAGCGCCCATTTGTCGGCTGTCTCGCCCATAGATGCGATCGGGGTGATCGGATATATCGTGGCAATCTCGCTCAAAGCATAGGCTATGTGTGTCGCCGCAGTGCAGCCGTCCATTATTTGTTTGTCGGATTCATTCATTTCTGTGTCGGTATAACTTCGTGTGTATCGTGGATGGAATAAGTCTCATATGACCGAAGCCGCCGGAACACGGTCTTTGACGACGACGTTTTCCGACGGCCGATGGTCAGAGTCAGCAATATAGTCCTGACGTCAGATAGCTACGCCGGGGATATTGCCCACACAGAGCTTGGTGATCCATATCCACAGCGGGCAGAATGCCATGAACAGTATGACGGATATGGCAAGCGATGACGTACCTGTAGCGACATAAGTGTCGTTCTGGTCGGCAATGATGATGCCTGAAAATGCGGGAGGAAGTGCTCCGGCCACGACAAGCATGGCGAGGTTGTCGGGCGACATCTTGAAAATCAGGCCGACAATGAGGAGCATCGCGGGCATTACGATGAGCTTAAGGATCACGCCGAGAATGGCCTGCCAGTTGATGGTCACTTTCACTGACGAAAGTGTGATACCTGCTGCGAATACGGCCATCGAGGCGTTAGCACCCTTGATCAGGTCAAATGACGGACTTGCCCAGTCGGGCCAGGGAATACCTGCGATCACCCAGATGACAGCAAGTATTGGAGCCCATGCGACAGGCTGGGCGAGCGCATGGAGCACCGGTTTCCAGGGATTGGGCTTATGTGAGCCTTTCTGTGCGAGCTGAGCCTCCTTGCCGGCGTTCATCAGCGAAAGTCCGACCGGGATGCCTACAGCATTGACCACGATGCCTACTATGGCCACGACGAGAGCCACATAGGCGTTGGTGCCGAAAATAGGCTCCAGCACTGCAAAGCCGAGGAATCCGATGGTAGGAGATCCATTGATAAGCGCCATAACGGCGGCATCGGCCTGAGTGACGCCATCCTTGCGGAAACAATATTTATAGATCCAGTAGACGAGCATGAATACGAACATGATCACTACCAGTGATATGATCGAGAGCTTCAGATCCGAAACGAGCATTTTGCGGTTGGCGTCGACAATCGAGACAAACAATGCTGCCGGCAGTGCGTAATCAAGCACTACTTTATTGAATGCTTTGCCGTCCTTGGCCGAAAACACCCCTTTCTTGCCGGAGATGTATCCGGCTGCCATCACCACGAGGATCGGGACTATGGCATAGAGAATGATGTGTAGCATAACAGGGGATTTTTTTGGTTGAATGTTTTAATTCTGGAAACGTGAAATTCGAAAAGCCCGGGGCTACAATGACCGGATGGCGGTAGCTCCGGGCTTTAAGGTATACGCGTATTATACTACGATATTGATAAGAGGCGTAGGATTGAGATACCCGATATGTCCGCTTTCCTTGCCTGAATCGGCGGCGAGCTGCGCATCAATCAGACACGGTCGCTTCGAGGCTACAGCCTCGGTCAGCGCGCTTTCGAGCTCGGCAGGAGTGGTCGCATAGTAAGTCTTGGCACCGAATGCGTCGCCCAGTTTGTCATAGCGAGCCTTTACATCGAGTGTGGTCGGAGCGGGGTCGCCATCCTTGCTGAGGTTTTCACCGATACCGTTGTATATGCCTCCGTTGTTGAATATCACTACTGTAACTGGCAGATTGAATCGGCATATAGTGCTGAAATCCATCCCGGAGAAGCCGAAGGCGCTGTCGCCTTCAACAGCCACTACGCTCTTTCCTGTGGCTACGGCCGCTCCAATGGCCGATCCCATGCCCATGCCCATGATGGCCCATGTCGCGCAGTCGATACGGTGGCGGGGGAGGAACATGTCGACACTGTCGCGGGTGTCGTCAAGAGTGTTGGCTCCCTCGTTGACCAGTATAGTGTCAGGGTTGGCCTCAAGCACTTTCTTTACTGCGCTCAGAGCACTCCAGTGGGTCATCGGCACGGTCTGCGGCTCCAGACGCTCCAGAAACTTGGCGTTTTTGACCTTCGACTCGTCCTGAATGCCTTTCACCCATGCCGGATCCATATTGAGCTTCGTTCCGGGCAGCTTGGCGAGGATCGCGTCGAGCGAGCTTTCGATATCGCCTACTACCGGCGCCGCTATCGGGCGGTTGCAGTCGATCTCCTCGGGATCGATTTCAAGCTGTATGAATTTGCCGGCGGGATTCCATTTGCCATGTCCGCGCGATAGGAGCCAGTTGAGTCTGGCGCCGATTAGCATCACTACGTCGGCCTTCTCCATGATCGTGCTTCTGGCTGAGATGGCGCTCAGCGGATGGTTGTCGGGCATGAGCCCCTTTGCCATCGACATCGGGTAGAACGGTATGCCGGTCTTTTCGACGAGTTGCTTGATCTTGTCGTCGACCTGTGCGTAGGCAGCGCCTTTGCCGAGCAGGATGGCCGGATGCCGCGCTGAAGCCAGAAGCTCTATCGCGCGATCCACCGATTCAGGCGACGGCACCATGGCCGGACAGGGATCCACCGGCTTGAAAAGCAGCTTCTCGGCGTCGTCGTGGTTCATCACAGCCCCGAGGCATGGAGTAGTGACATCAAGATATACTCCGCCCGGACGACCCGAGACGGCTGCTCTGTAGGCTCTTGCAACGGCTGTGGGTATGTCTTCCGGACGGTTCACGCGATAGGCGGCCTTGACAAGGCCTTTGGCCACGTTGAGCTGATCGAGTCCTTCGTAGGTGCCCTGTTCGAGATCTATCGGCTCTCTGACGCTTGATCCGGAGATCTGTATCATGGGGTAACAATTGACAGTGGCATTGGCTGTGGCTGTCAGTCCGTTCATGAAGCCTAAGGACGATACAGTGAGCAATACTCCCGGTTTCTTTGTCAGGAAGCCGTGGGTGGCGGCAGCCATACCGGCCTGCTGTTCATGCCTGAAGCTTATGAAACGGATGCCCTGGGCCTGGGCGATATATGCCATTTCGGTCACCGGGATGCCGACAAGGCCATACATGACGTCGATTCCTGCGTTTTTGAGCGCTCGCGCGAGAATATACATACCTGTCACCTGCTCCGGGAAGTGGGGAGCTTGTGTTGAGGGATTGGGTGTGGTTGGTGTGGTTGACATCGGATGTACTTAAATGATAGGTAAATGTTGATAAAATGACTTTTTGTCGGATACCCGGCCGGGAACAGGAATGGGTTTCCGGCCGGGTAGAGTCGGACGCAGTGTCCGGAGTATATTATTTGGCAGCTGCCTTTGGCATGGGTGCTGTAGTGCCGTTCTTGGCGAACGATGCGATCTGTTCGTCGGTATAGCCGATACTCTTGAGCACTTCATCCGTATTGCCGCCGAGCGTCGGACAAGGCCCGTAGGTGGGCTGGAAATTGGAGAGTGTGAAAGGAACGCCTACAGTGACGAATTCACCGATCTTGCCTCCCTGGTTGATCTTGACGAGGGTATTGCCGTCATACAGACTTTCGTCGGTCATGATCTCCTTTGTACTCAATACTGGAGCTACGGGCACACCGGCTTTCGACAGGATCTCGGTGACTTCAAACTTGGTCTTGTCGAGACAGAACTTCTGTATGCGGGCCCATACCTCCTGTTTGTGTTTGTCGCGGGCATCGGCTGTGTTGAAGTCGGGGTTGGTAAGCCAGTCCTCGAAGCCGAAAGCCTTGCATGCGAGCTCGAAGTCTTTTGCTCCGCGCTGGAGTATCACGTAGACGTAATCGTTGGGATCGTTGGCCCAGTTCTTGCATTTGTAGGTCCATCCGAGCACTCCCGATCCTTCCTGGTTGCCCGAGCGTGGCACGAAGTCGCCAAACTTGCCGTCGGGATACTGCGGGAACTGTGTCAGATAGCCGATGCGGTCAAGAGTCAGCTGGTCGCGGGTCTTGATTCGGCAGAGGTTGAGACATGCGTTGTGCATCGACTGATACACGTAGCATCCCTCGCCGGTCTTCTCTCTCTGGCATAGAGCGGCGAGCAATCCGATGGTAAGATGCATGCCGGTGTTGGAATCACCAAGAGCCGCGCCGCTCTGAGTAGGCACGTTGTCGGGGCCTTCCCACCATCCGGTGGTGGAAGCTGCTCCTGCCGTAACCTGGGCTACAGGCTCGTAGGCCTTGAGGCCGGCATATCTGGAGCTTGAAGGAAATCCCTTGATCGTGCCGTAGATACATCTCGGATTGAGTTTGTGGACCACTTCCCAGCTGAAGCCGAGCTTGTCCATGGCTCCCGGATGGAGGTTTTCCACAAATATATCACATTCCTTGATGAGGCGTGTCAGGATATCCTTGCCGTCGGGGGTGGCTGCGTCGAGGGCAAGAGATTTCTTGTCGGAGTTGAGCTGAAGGAAGTAGTAGCTCGGGCAGTCGGGATCAAACTGCAGTTCGTTGCGGGTCGCGTCGCCTGTGCCGGGACGTTCGATCTTGACTACATCCGCGCCAAGCCACGCGAGGAGCTGAGTACATGAAGGGCCAGACTGGACGTTTGTGAAGTCTACCACTTTGATGCCTTGTAAGGGAGCTGTGTTCATAGTAGAAATAATTTTATGTTAGTTGTAGTTAATTCCAAATATTCATGTGACAGTATTGTGTGTGACAATCATGTTACAGACTTAAAACATTCCAGTGGCAATATTGGTTCGCTGTCCATCGTCACTGACTCGTGAAAAGTTTCTCATGAATATTTGTCAATTACAGAATTTTTTCTTTATATTTGCCGTCACAACATCTACTCTAAAACATTTGCCTCATGCACAAACACAATTTCTACGCAGGCCCATCCATTCTGAGCCAGTACACAATCAAAAATACCGCCGAAGCCGTGATCGACTTCGCCGGAACCGGGCTTTCGCTCCTTGAGGTGTCGCACCGCAGCAAGGAATTCGTCGCCGTAATGGAAGAGGCCCGTGCGCTTGTCAAGGAGCTTCTTGACGTTCCTGAAGGATACTCTGTGTTGTTCCTCGGCGGAGGCGCCAGCCTGCAGTTCTGCATGGTGCCGTTCAATCTCCTGGCCCGTAAAGCCGCCTATCTTGAGACCGGCACATGGGCTGTAAATGCCATCAAGGAGGCAAGGATCTTCGGCGAAGTCGATGTGGTGGCGTCGTCGAAGGATTCTAACTTCAACTATATTCCCAAGGATTTCACAATCCCGCAGGATGCCGATTATTTCCACTACACATCCAACAATACTATCTACGGCACAGAGATCCGTAAGGATCCGGATGCCGGGAATGTTCGTCTGGTATGCGATATGTCGTCCGACATCTTCTCGCGTCCGGTCGATGTGGCCAAATACGACATAATATATGCAGGCGCACAGAAAAATCTCGCGCCAGCCGGGGCTACTATAATAATAGTCAGAGAGGACGCTCTCGGACATGTCGACCGCGTCATCCCCACGATGCTCGATTACCGCACGCATATCAAGAAGGATTCGATGTTCAACACACCTCCGGTGCTTCCGGTATTCTCCGCTCTCCAGACTCTGCGCTGGTATAAGGAGCAGGGCGGCGTGCGAGAGCTTGAGAAACGCGATCTCGCCAAGGCGGCTGTCCTGTATGAAGCCATAGATTCGTCGCGCATGTTCGAGGGAACTGTAAAGGATCACGCCGACCGCTCGATAATGAACGTATGCTTCGTCATGAAGCCAGAGTACAAGGAGCTTGAAAAAGAATTCGTCGACTTCGCATCGGCCCGCGGCATTGTGGGCATCAAGGGCCACCGCTCCGTAGGCGGCTTCCGTGCCTCGCTCTACAACGCTCTTCCGATCGAAAGCGTCCGCGCTCTCGTCGACGCAATGAACGAATTCCAAAACAAACACTGACAACGCGCCATGAAAGTACTCGTCGCTACCGAAAAACCGTTTGCTGCCGTAGCTGTCGACGGCATACGTAAAGTGATAGAAGAGGCAGACTACGAACTCATGCTTCTGGAAAAGTATCAGGATAAGCAGCAGCTGCTCGATGCCGTGGCCGATGTGGACGCTCTCATAGTGCGTTCCGACAAGGTCGATGCCGCGGTGCTTGATGCCTCAAAAAAACTGAAAATAGTGGTCAGAGCTGGAGCAGGCTACGACAATATTGACCTCCAGGCCGCTACGGCCCACGGCGTCTGCGTCGAGAATACTCCCGGGCAGAATTCCAATGCAGTGGCCGAACTGGTGTTCGGTATGGCTGTAATGGCTGTGCGTAACGGATATAATGGCACATCCGGCTCGGAACTTAAGGAAAAGAGTCTCGGCATACATGCATTCGGTCAGGTGGGTCGTAATGTGGCCCGTATCGCCAAAGGTTTCGGTATGGAGGTGTCGGCTCTCGATCCGTTCTGTCCGGATGAGGTGATGACGGAGGCCGGAGTGAAACCGGTGCACGACCTGAAATCGCTTTATGCCGACAACAAGATCGTATCGCTTCATATTCCCGCTACCGACGCCACCCGCCGGTCGGTAGGCCGCGAACTGATAACGCTGATGCCCAAAGGGGGAGTGCTGATCAATACCGCCCGCAAGGAGGTGATTGACGAGGAGGGGCTGCTGCAGGCCCTTGAGGAGAGGCCCGATCTAAAATATGTGGCTGACGTGAAGCCCGACAATGCCGATGAACTGTCAGCACGTTTTGGCGAAAGAGTATTTTTTACGCCGAAGAAAATGGGCGCCCAGACCAGCGAGGCCAATATCAATGCCGGCATTGCCGCCGCCCGTCAGATTGTCGACTTCCTCAAGGAGGGCATTGACAAATACCGCGTAAACAAGTAATGCGGTCCTGTCCGGGATACTGATCCGTCATAACACGCAGCTGGCGCCTGATCCCTTTAGCTGGGATGCGGCGCCAGCTTTGTGTCTGCGCAGTCGGTTCACTTCATGAACACGAGGTAGACAGCGCCGACAAGCAGCACGAAAGCCGCTATATGATTCCATCTCAATTCGAACCCTTCGAACGCTATCAGGCTGAAGACGACGAAGACCACCAGCGTTATCACCTCCTGCATTACCTTGAGCTGTATCAGCGAGAAGGGACCGCCGTTGCCCTCATATCCGATACGGTTGGCCGGCACCTGACAGCAATATTCGAGCAGGGCTATTCCCCATGAAAACAATATGACCGCGTAGAGTGGCCAGCTTGTCGATATGCCGGCAGAGGAGAGCTTAAGATGGCCGTACCAGGCGAATGTCATGAATATATTGCTGATAACCAGCAATATTAAGGTTGATATTACGGTTGACATATAGTGATAAAGAAAATTTGCCTGCAAAATTACTGATCAACCCGCTTTTTTTGAGTATTTTTACACCAAAATTTTCATGACATGGTCAGGAATAAAGCCAACAACACTGCCTATGACTTCATATTGCCGCTGAAGGTGCGCGATTACGAGCTCGACGTGCAGGGGATAGTAAACAATGCAAACTATCTCCACTATCTCGAGCATACGCGTCACGCGTTCTGCGATGCCGCAGGTCTGTCATTCGCCTCCATGCATGAGCAGGGGATCGATCCGGTGCTCCGCAAGGTGGAGATCGAGTATCTGCATCCGCTCCGTTCGGGCGACTCCATGGACTCCTGTCTGGCTATAAGCCGTGAAGGAGCAAAATTCGTTTTCCGTCAGGATATCTTTCGTACATCCGGAGGCGAACCGGTGGTGAGGGCGCGTGTCGAGGTCGTATGTCTGGAAAACGGACGTCTGACCCGTGGCGACGCTCTTGCCGAAGCCTTTTCGGAATATATCAACGACTGACCTCTCTCAATATGGATCGCGACAGGCTTGTATACCGGATAGCGTTTTCTCAACTGAAGGGCATCAACCAGATGCTTGCTTCGGAGATATTATCGCGCATCGGTTCGGAAGAAGAATTTTTCAAGGCTGCCGACCGGCAGCTTGCTGCCGTCATGGGCTTCTCCAACAGGATATTCGAAAGGGCCTATCGCAACGCCATTCTTGAGGCGGCGGCGATAGAGGCTGATTTTACTGCTGCCGGCAACGTGACTCCAATTTATTATACTGATCAGAAATATCCTTCGCGTCTGCACGACTGCGCCGATGCTCCCCTGATGCTGTATGCGGCCGGCGACTGTCCGATTAACGAAATGCTTACAATCGGTATAGTAGGTACTCGTCATGCCACTCCATACGGGACTGATTTCTGCCGCAAGCTTGTGGAGGGGCTTGCCACCAAGGTCAATGCCACGGTGGCAGTAGTGAGCGGGCTGGCTTACGGAATAGATGTCGCGGCCCATAGAGCAGCTCTTGAATATGGTCTCCCTACGGTGGCTGTCCTTGCCCATGGCCTCAACACCATATATCCGGCAGCGCACCGACGCACGGCGGTCGATATAGTCAGACACGGAGGAATGCTGCTGACAGACTACACGAGTTCCACTCCGGTACACAAAGGCAACTTTCTGGCACGCAACCGCATCGTGGCCGGAGTGAGCGACTGTCTGATGGTTGTGGAGTCGGCAGAGAAAGGTGGTGCGATGGTCACCGCCCGCATCGCATCTGACTACGACCGCGATGTTTTCGCTTTGCCCGGGCGTACGTCGGATATATATAGCGCTGGATGCAACAGTTTGATACGAAGGAATGTGGCCTCGCTGATAGGTTCGGCCGACGATCTTATTGAGGCTATGCGATGGCCGGTGCGACAGACAGAACATAGCCAGCCGACACTTTTCCCGGAGATGAGTCCAGAGGAGCAGAGGGTGACAGATTATCTGCGGGAAAAAGGGGAGGCTCAGATCAATCGTCTGTCGGTGGATCTCGATATCCCGGTCGGACGTCTGACAGGAATGCTTATAGAAATGGAATTCAAGGGGATCGTACTTCCTTTTCCTGGAGCTAAATACAGGCTGGCATAATTTCGAACTTAACTACACAATACAATTAATGATCATGGCACGCATTATCGAATCTTCCGAACTCATTATCAACTCCGACGGGAGTGTGTTTCATCTTCATCTGCGCCCCGAACAGCTTGCCGACAAAATCATACTTGTCGGCGATCCGTCAAGAGTCGACCTCGTGGCCGAGCGTTTTGACCGGATAGATTTTACCGTGCAGAACCGCGAATTCCGCACAGTCGGAGGCCAGTTGCGCGGGCATCGCATAATGTGCCTCAGCCATGGCATCGGCCCCGACAATATTGATATAGTGGTCAATGAGCTAGACGCTCTCGCCAATGTGGATTTTACGACGCGTGAGGTAAGAGACTGCAAAAGGTCTTTGGAAATGGTGAGAATAGGTACCTCCGGATCGCTGCAGCCCGACATACCCATCGGTACACCGGTCATAGCTGCCAAGTCGATAGGATTTGACGGCGTCCTCAACTATTATGAGCATCGCAATGATGTGGCCGATCTCGGATATGAAAAGGCTCTTTGTGAACATACCGGATGGAATCCTATGTGGGCACGCCCGTATGTCGTATCGTCAGATCCAGGGCTGGTGAAGCTTATCGGTAGAGACGACATGACGCTTGGCAACACGATTTCGGCTGTCGGTTTTTACGGGCCGCAGGGCCGCGAGCTTCGTCTGCCTCTCGCCAATCCGGATATCAACAGCCGCCTGGAGTCATTTTCTTATCTCGGACAGCGTGTCACCAACTATGAGATGGAGTCGGCTCCGCTGCAGGGACTCTCGCTTCTGATGGGTCACAGGGCTATGACCGTATGCTCGATAATTGCCAACCGGATGAACGGCAATGCCACGCCGAATTACCGTACGGCTGTAGTCGATCTGATCGACACCGTGCTTGATCGCTTTATTCCCTGATACTAAAAAATATGCCCCGTCCGTTTACATTTGACCGAGTAGTACGCCTCCTTATCACCGTAGCGCTCATTTGTGGCGCCGTATGGCTTATCAATGTGCTGCGCAATGTGCTCCTGCCATTTTTTGTAGCTTGTCTGATAGCGTATATGTTCGAACCGTTCGTGCAGTTCAACCGCCGCCTCCTGCATCTCAGAGGCAGAGTGGTCGCAATATTCGTCACCCTGTTTGAATCGGTGTTTTTCCTCTCCGTGCTCGGTTGGCTGCTCGTGCCGATGCTGACCGAAGAGATGCACTCTATGGCAAGGATACTCCGCAACTATGCTTCGAGCGAGATCCAGATCACTTTTCTTCCGGCAGGCATTCATGAGTTTCTCAAGAGTCAGGTGGATTTTGCAGCGATTTCCGACATGCTGACCCGTCAGGAATGGATGTCGCTGATCGAAAACGCCCTCGCTACCACATGGAGCATACTGACGGGCTCGATATCGTTGCTGCTCGGTATCTTCAACTGGTTTATCGTGGTGCTTTATGTGGTATTCATCATGATCGACTATCCGCGTTTTTTCATGGCCATGAAGCGCATGGTGCCACCCAAATACCGGCATATGGTTTTCAAGGTTGGAGGTGATATAAAGGAGTCGATGAACCATTATTTCCGCGGACAGGCACTTGTGGCATTCATCGTCGGAATCCTGTTTGCAGTAGGTTTCCTTATCATCGGTCTTCCGATGGCTGTGGTGCTCGGGCTTTTCATCGGCATTCTCAATATGGTGCCCTATCTGCAGCTTGTGTCGATATTTCCCACTGTCATACTGTGCATGGTCTATTCGGCCGGCGGAGGAGGCGATTTCTGGAGCATATTCTGGCAGGCCATAGCAGTATATTGTGTGGTGCAGGCCATACAGGATCTGATCCTGACTCCAAAAATCATGGGCAAGACCATGGGTCTCAATCCGGCGATCATATTGCTGTCGCTGTCGGTATGGGGCACGTTGCTCGGATTTATCGGCCTGATCATAGCTTTGCCGCTGACCACACTGCTGCTGTCGTATTACGACCATTACGTGATAGACCGCGCCGACAGGATCGAGTTCGAGCAGGCCGTCACCGGAGGCGACGGCCCTGCCGACTGATCAGCGTCCGAAAGCCTTCCGGTTGAGCCAGCGTCTGACAGGCTCGTCGTAGACCTTGAGCATAATCCATGCGAGAAGTATCAGGCCGAACCACATTGTCACGCATATGGGCCAGATGTCGGCGAATGTGCGCTGTGACGGATCTGTCCATATCCACGCGTAGAGGAGATACATGAAGGGATAGTGGATGATATAGATCGGATAGGATATGTTGCCGAAGAAATTGCAGAGGCTCCGGGAGAAGCTGTCGGTAGTTATGCCTGACGCTCCGATGTAGACCACGGCGGGGAAAACGCCCAGTGTCATTACAGAGTCGAAAATGCCGTTCCATACGCTCGGTTCACCGTCGGGAGTGATATATGGCACGCACATTATACCTATGATGGCGGCGCTGCATATCCAGAAGGCTCCGCGGATCTTCACCGGCTTGAATCCCCTCGACATGAGCAGACCTATGCCGAATGAGAACGATACTCTGAACAGTCCGCCGATCCAGCCATAGTCGGCCATCGACCATCCCATGCCTATGTGGTATGCGCCAGAAAGATTCGTTACTGCCGAGGCGGCCAGTCCGAGGCCGCTGACTATGACTACCCACCGCAGGGCGCGGTCCGACAGCTTATGGAGGATCAGGGCGTAGCCGATGCTCGCTATGTATTCGAAGAAGAGCGACCAGCTCGGGCCGTTGAGCGGGAACATCTCGCCATTGCCTCTCACTTCCGATTGTGCTCCGGGGAAAGTAGGCAGCATTAATATTCCGAGCAGGAAGCTGACGCATATAGCCCAGGACGCCACTTTGGTATGATCCCAGTGTTCGGCTCCCTGTATTATGAAAGCAATGACGCCGAATATGACGCCCATTATCAGCATCGGATGCAGGCGTATTACACGGCGGAGCATGAACTCTCCTTTGGTCAGGCCCTGACGCCAGCGGCCATCGTAAGCGTAGCCTATGACGAAGCCTGAGAGCACGAAAAAGAAATCCACTGCAAGATAGCCGTGGTTGAAACCCTGGTCGACAGGCGATGTGGCGAATCCTTCGAAAAAGTGATACCATATGACCATCAGGGCCGCTACGCCTCGCAATCCGTCGAGCAGCTCGTAGTGGGGTTTGGAGGTAGAGAAGATGCTTGATGCTGTTGATGCTGACATTTTTATCGTGGTTTATTATCTTGCGATTGGTTTTGTTTCGCAAAATTAGACGCAATGGCCGACATAAAAATTGTCGCAGGTCAAATTCGGCTCTTGCGCCGCAGGCGCGAGAGCGTGGGGAGGGTGATGCCGAGATATGAGGCTATGTATCCGAGTTTCACCCGGCGGCAAACTTCAGGGAACTGATTTAGGAAAGCCTCGTATCGTTCCGCTGCAGGGAGCGTCAGCCTCTCCTTGTGGGAGCGGTGGAGACGACGGTATTCATTCTGGTGGATGACACGTCCCCAGTTGGCCAGGTCGAGATCTGTGGCGAAAAGCTCGCGAAGATCATCTACCCTGATCCTGAATCCTTCGGCATCATCAAGAGCCTCTACATATTCTTCGCTCGGCCGGTCATAATAAAGCTCGTCCATGCTGAATACGATGCTTCCTTCGATAGAGAATGACGTGGTGATCTCCTGCCCGTCGACAAGCCAGTATGACCGCGTCACCCCTGTCTCGATGAAGTAAGCCCACGGACACCTCTTGTCGGCTTCGATCAGAAGCTGGCGGCGCCGGATCCTTACAGGTTCAAGCTTTTCGGCCAGACGCAATAGCGCCGCGTCAGGCATTCTGGGCCAGTCGCGGCGCATATTGGCTATGATGTTGTTCATCATTGGCCGGCGGCTTTATGATATGAGTGAATCCTTGAAGCCTATGAAGTAGAGTATGCCGTCAAGACCTATAGTGGATAGCGACTGGTCGGCTGTAGCTTTCACTTTCGGTTTGGCGTGGAAGGCGATGCCGAGTCCGGCTGTGGCGAGCATCGGGAGGTCGTTGGCTCCGTCGCCGACGGCGATGGTCTGCTTGATGTTGACGTTCTCAACCTGGGCGAGGAGTTTCAGCAGCTCAGCCTTGCGTCGTCCGTCGACGATGTCGCCCACATAGCGGCCGGTCAGTTTGCCGTTTTTGATCTCCAGTTCGTTGGCATACACATAGTCGAATCCGAAGCGCTGCTTGAGATAGTTGCCGAAATAGGTGAATCCTCCCGAAAGTATGGCTGTCTTGTAGCCGGTGCGTTTAAGCGCTTTCATCATGCGGTCAACACCTTCGGTTATAGGGAGATTCTCCGCGATATCGCGCATCACGCTTTCATCAAGCCCCTTGAGCAGGGCCACTCTCCGGGTGAAGCTCTCGCAGAAATCGATCTCTCCGCGCATGGCGCTCTCGGTGATGGCTCTTACCTCGGCGCCGACGCCGGCACGGTCGGCGAGTTCGTCGATCACTTCTGTGCCTATGAGAGTGGAGTCCATGTCGAAGCATACCAGACGACGTGCGCGGCGGTACATTGTATCCTCCTGCAGCGATATGTCCACTTCCTGCTGGTTGGCGATCTCCATGAACCGTTTCTGCATCTCGGTCTGGTCATCAAGACTGCCTCTGACCGATATCTGTACGCACGACTTGCTCAGCGGATCCTCTCCATGAAGCGGCATGCGTCCGGTCAGACGTTTGATGCCGTCGATATTCAGTCCCATTTCGGCTACAACATGGCTGACAGCTGCTATGGCCCCAGCCGGCAACCGCCGGCCCAGCAGAGTGATGATCCATCGGTCTTTGCCCTGCAGGCCGACCCACTGCTCGTAATCGCTCTCGCTGACCGGGCTGAACCGTATGTTGACGTCGATCTCATAGGCCTTGAAAAGAAGATCCTTCATGAGGTCGCCGGATATCCTGCTGTCGGTCTTTATCAGGATTCCGAGTGCGAGCGTATGATGTATGTCGGCCTGTCCGATATCGAGTATCGTGGCATCGTAGCGGGCCAGAATTTCAGACAAAGCGTCAGTAACTCCCGGACGGTCGTTGCCCGTGATGTTGAGCAGCATCAGCTCAATGGTGCTTTCTCGATCGGTTTTCATTGCGGTATTCTAAGGATAGTTGATGTTTATTGTTTGTGGGTATGATATTCGATAAGTCCCTGCATGGGCGACGCCACAATGCGCGACGTTTCAAGGCCGTGACGCCGGAGGGAATCCTCAAGTTGCCTGATGAAGCCGGCGGCTATTGATCCGGTGAATCCGATGGGCAGTCTGTCGTAATCAGGCAGCAGCATAAGGTTGCGCTCGATGAATGCGTCGAAGCATCCGCCTACAATAGCCTCCACTTCAGGGCGGCCGATGTGCTCGCTTGCCAGACGTGCGAACGATGCGAGAAACCGGTTGGCGTCGTTGCGCCGGTAGATGTGCTCGATAATCCCGGATGCATCCGTTCCTGCGAATTTAATGACAGCCTCGCGAAGATCTTCTGGCAGTATCCCTCTGAGCGTATCGGCTACCAGACGTTTGCCTATGGCTGATCCCGAACCTTCGTCGCCGAGCACGTATCCCAGCGGCGATACGGATTTTACTATCCGGCCTCCGCTTTCCGGGCTGTAGAGGCAGCAGTTGGAGCCTGTGCCCATTATGCAGGCTATGCCTGGATTGTGTCCGCACAATGCTCTGGCGGCGGCTATCAGGTCACCGTCGACATGGATGCGGGCGCGCGGATACACGGCGCCCAAGGCATCGGCTATGGTGGCGCGCTGGGCGCTTGTGCGGCATCCGGCAGCATAGAAGAATACCGTATCCACTTCCGGGGCGCGGCGTGATGTGGGGAGCGAGCAGAGCAGAGTGGTGTGCAGATCGTCGGGCGACAGGAGGCTTGCATTCATGCCCGGCGATGTAAACCGCTCGACGAGCCCTCCGTTGTCGCCCACCATCGCCCACTTTGTCGTGGTGCTTCCGCAGTCGGCAATCAGTTTCATGCTACAAATTTAACAAAATGACGGAATATTTACACGTTTGTCAGCTAAAAAAACGCATGATGCGTGCAAGATTATTCTGCAGGCATACAAAACAGTTCGTTGTCGGAATCCACATGGCCCCCTTGTTCAGGATACTCCCAGTAGAGGAAATCGTGCTTCTGCTGCTGATCTGTGTTGCCGAGAAGTTCGGCCGAGCTCACCATAGCCTAAATCATCCGCCAGAATATAGATGATATTGGGCTGACGGTTTTGAGCTTTGTTATCGGCTCCGTAAGCCTGAAATGCGAGCGACGGAATGGCTCCTATCACCGCCGCGCCTAATAATGATCGGGTTATCATGACGAATGGAATATTGTCATAGCTGTTATGATGCGGTATCTCTGTCGGATTTCCTGATTGTCAAAGTTACAAATAAAAAAACTAACCCGAAAGTATTCGAATAAAATGTTGAGAAATCATGCGGAAATGATGATTCGTTAACGATCAGCCTTAATGAAATGCGAGCAAAACTTACAGGAAGATAAAAACCGTTAAATACTTGTCGACGGTTAAACTTCATTCAACTATTGCAGTCAAATAAGCGTTGACTTCGAAGAAACAAAAAAGAAAGAATAATCTCAAATACAAGATCTACGAAATGAAACTTAACAGAATAGCAGCATTCGCTCTCGCAGCAACCATCGGACTCGGCAGCATGACCGCCATGGCCGATGACAACAATAAGAAAAACGACAACAAGGAGTATTCCCAGCAGACATGCTGTCTTCAGGGTATCACACTTACCGAGAAACAACAGACAGAGATCGCAGCTCTGCAGGCCCGTCAGAAAAAAGATATCCAGACTCGTCGCGAACAGCGCAGTAAAGACCGTAAGGCTGTGTACGAACAGCGTCAGGCCGACCGTAAGAACTATCTGGCCGAGATGAAGAAGATCCTCACTCCTGAACAGTATGTGCAGATGCTTGAGAACAACTTCGTCAACGGCAAGGGCTTGCGCCCCGACGGCCGAAAATTCGACAAGAACCGTAAGGAGAACGCCCGCAAGGGCGACCGCAACCGCGGCGGTCACCGTCATGGCAACGGTGGAGCTTCCGTTGCTGCTCCCGCCAACAGTGGCAAATAATGAATCTGCACAGGCGGCAGAGAAAACTCACATCTGCTGAATATGCCTGAATATTGACGACATTATCCCCCGCAAGGATTTTATGGACTTGCGGGGGATAATGTCGTTTTGTCAGAATTTATAGTAGCCGAGCTGCATCCGCAGCTTGATGCGGCGCACGATATTGAGAGGTTTATGGCGCAATCGTCCTTTCCAGTTGGCAATGAAATCTTCTACGGCATCGAGTACACGGGCTGAATTCTGACCGTCGCGGTGAGCTTCATGGTAAGCCGTATACCGGTCGATCTCTTTCATCAGCTCCTGAGGATGCGTCAGCGCTTTCTCTATGGCCGGACCGATTTCTTCGGTATCCCTCACGTCGAGCAGATGCGGGCCTGGATGTGTGTTGCGGTAGGTGACGACAGGTTTTCCAAGCATCATATATTCCACTGTGATGCTCGATGAGTCGCAGAGCATCACGTCGCTGAGCCTGAATGTCGCCAGTCCTTTGTTGAGGCGTGCGAATTCCACATTGGCCATTTCGTCGGCCATCCGCTGATAATCCTCTATCAGCTGAGGGTCGTCGAGTTTTGGATGGAAAGTGATTATCCAGTCCCACGGTTTTGTAGCTGCAAGTCGTTTTATGACCGGCAGCAGATTCCACGCCGATGATATGCCTTTGGTGAAAGTGGGGGAGTATAGAATGACCGGACGTTCATTGTTGCGTCCTTCGATTCCGGCATCTCTGAAAAACGAGTCAGCTTTTGTCCATCCGGTCTCGTAGACCTTGAAAAAACCGTGACGCTCTTCGAGCTGCCTGAAATACGGAGTCGAGCTCGGGCCTTGCGTGCAGTAGATGTCAAACCATCCGCGTATGGTGAAGTGGTCGTCGATCTTTTCAATGCGTTTTTTCATGGGGTAGCCGTGGAATACGGCTACTTTCACGCCTGGAAGAAAATCCGGAATATGGTTGCCGGGTGCGAAAACGGCGCGGGGATTCCATTTCACGGCCTCCTGCAGGCTGACGATCCGTCGTTCATCCGCCTGCAGCAGGTCGGGGCACGACGGTTCGAGAAACCATGCTGCCTCGTCGCCCCGGCGTCGGATCTCTGCCTGGAGGGGCCGAAGGATGGCGAAAGCATAGCTCAACGAGGCATAGAGGAGATATCGGTGGGGTGATCTTTCCATGATTCAGTCGAGTTTTAAGTCATATTTCACCTTGTGACGACGCACAAACCGGCTCCAGAAGCGTCGGCGTGCGGCCATCATGAGCCGGAGGCATTCGCTGGCGTCAAATCCGCGTGCTGCGGCGTATTCTTCGGCCAGGATCTCGAACA
>CALHWU010000072.1 GCA_938039795.1 uncultured Muribaculaceae bacterium | reverse complement strand
CCGCCCGGCTCTCGAAAATTTTGCACCGACCTGCAACGGAGCAGGCCTTATACATAATTTATTTCTTGATCTCGGCAGCTATCTCGTCGACAATCTCTTCAAGCTCATCTTCCGAAGTAGATTTGCACAGACCATACTTCTTAAGAAGAGCTTTAATCTGCTCGCGAAGTTCCTCACCTTTTTCAGGAGCGAAAAGCAGAGCTGCACCTGCGCCTACGATAGCGCCACCTACAAAAGCTGAAATCAAAGTAAGTCCTCTCATAACATTTTTCTATTTAGATGATTAACAGTCAGTCATTTTTTTGCGACAGCATTTACCTCTTCCTGAATCTCGTCAACGAGTTCATCGAGTTTTGATTTTTTGAGTTTCAGGCCCTTTGATTCGAGATAATCAACGATTTCGTCTCTCATATCCTCACCTTTTTTGGGTGCGAAAAGCAAACCGAGCGATGCGCCGACGAGCGCGCCGCCAACAACTGCCAGAATAATGTCTAATGATTTCATAATATCTTATAGTTTTAAAAATGTTCGTTATATACGGTTAACGCCCATGACGTCGGAAAGTTCGACCGTTGAACAAAAAAATCATGTCGCGTCTGAAATCTTATCCACTCTCAAAAATAGTCAAATTTCCGTAACCTGTTTCCCCGTTTTCCCATTTTTCACTACTTTTGTATATAAAAGGCTAACAATTCATTCATGAAGGTTTCCGAAAAAACAAAACAGCAGCCGGCCCCAACCTCGGCCGACAGCATCATCATAAAGGGCGCAAAAGTCAACAACCTCAAAAACATCGACCTCACCATTCCGCGCGGCAAGCTTATAGTTGTCACCGGACTGTCGGGGTCAGGCAAATCGTCGCTCGCCTTCGACACCATCTACGCCGAGGGGCAGCGCCGCTATGTGGAGACATTCTCATCCTACGCCCGCAACATGCTCGGATCGCTCGAGCGTCCCGACGTCGACAAGATCACCGGCCTCAATCCCGTCATAGCCATCGAGCAGAAGACCGTCAACCGCAATCCCCGAAGCACCATCGGCACCACCACAGAGATCTACGACTTCCTGCGCCTGCTCTACGCCCGCGCCGGCGAAGCCCGAAGCTATATATCAGGCGAGCCAATGGTGCGCTACACCCACGAAAAGATCGTAAGCCTAATATCCGAGCGCTATGCCGACCGCAAGATCTACATACTCGCCCCGCTGGTCAAGAACCGCAAGGGACACTACAAGGAACTTTTCGAGACGCTCCGCAAGAAGGGCTACCTCAACGTGCGTGTCGACGGCCAGATCCTGGAGATAACCTACGGAATGAAGCTCGACCGCTACCGCAACCACTCCATAGAGCTTGTCGTCGACCGACTCAAAGGGGCCTCCGACATGCAGCGTCTGCGCGACAGCGTCGACGAAGCCCTGCGGCAGGGAGAGAAAGAGATGATGGTCTATGACGTGGAGCTCGACCAGACAAGCCATCTGAGCCAGACGCTGATGGATCCGGTCAGCGGCATCTCCTACCGCGAGCCTGCGCCCCACAACTTCTCGTTCAACTCCCCTCAGGGCGCGTGTCCGCTCTGCAAAGGCCTCGGACAGGTCAATATCATCGACCGCGCCAAGATAATGCCCGAGCCGTCGCTCTCCATACGCGACGGAGGCATCGCGCCGCTCGGCAAATACCGCAACTCGATGATATTCTGGCAGATCGAGGCAATATGCCAGAAATACGGCCATCAGCTGACCACTCCGGTAGGACAGCTTTCGGAGGAAGCGCTGTCCGACATACTCAACGGCACCGACGAACGACTGAAGATATCCAACGCCACCCTCTCCACCTCCAACTACTTCCTCACCTACGAAGGCATATTGAAATACATCGAGATGCAGCAGGCCGAGGACGCTTCGGCGACCGCCCAGAAATGGAGCGGCCAATGGTTCAGCCGCGCCACATGTCCCGAATGCGGAGGCCAGCGTCTCAACCGCGAGGCACTCCACTTCTTCATCGACGGCAAGAACATCGCCGACCTCTGCAAAATGGACATCAACGCCCTCTACCGCTGGACCGACGGCCTCGCCGACCGCCTGCCGGCCACCCGCGGCATAGTGGCCCGTGAGATCGTCAAGGAGATACGCACCCGCCTGGGATTTCTCGTCGACGTGGGCCTCGGCTATCTTTCGCTCGACCGCAACTCCTCCACCCTCTCGGGCGGAGAGAGTCAGCGCATCAGGCTTGCCACACAGATCGGGTCGGAGCTCGTCAACGTGCTCTATATCCTCGACGAGCCGAGCATAGGCCTGCATCAGCGCGACAACCGCCGGCTGATCGACTCGCTCAAGAAACTGCGCGACGCACACAATACGGTCATCGTGGTGGAGCACGACAAGGAGATGATGCTCGAAGCCGACCACGTGGTCGACATCGGCCCCAAAGCCGGACGCAAGGGCGGAGAGGTAGTGTTCAGCGGCTCCCCGGCCGAAATGCTGCGCACCGATACCCTCACGGCATCCTACCTCAACGGACAGCGACGCATTGAGCTCCCGGCCGAGCGACGCAAAGGCAACGGCAAAACCCTGAGACTGCTCGGAGCGTCGGGCCACAACCTTCGCAACGTGGATCTCACCCTGCCGCTCGGCACCCTCACCGTCGTGGCCGGAGTGAGCGGATCGGGCAAATCGTCGCTCATAAACTCCACCCTCCGCCCCATACTGACAAGCCGTTTCTACCGCGCGCAGGAGCAACCGCTACCCTATGCGTCGATCGAGGGGCTCGAAAACATCGACAAGGTGGTGACAGTCGACCAGTCGCCGCTCGGCAAGAGCCCGAGGTCGAATCCCGCCACATACACCGGGGTATTCACCGACATACGCAATCTCTTCGTCAGCCTGCCGGAAGCGAAGATCCGCGGATACAAGCCGGGGCGCTTCTCGTTCAATGTGGCCGGCGGACGCTGCGAGACATGCGGCGGCAACGGCTACCGCACGATCGAGATGAACTTCCTGCCCGACGTACTCGTGCCGTGCGAGACCTGCGGGGGCCGGCGCTACAACCGGGAGACACTCGAAGTGCGGTTCAAAGGCAAATCCATTGCCGACGTGCTCGACATGACCATCAACCAGGCGGTCGACTTCTTTGCCGGCATACCGTCGATACTCCACAAGATCAAGGTGCTTCAGGACATCGGCCTGGGCTACATCAAGCTCGGGCAGCCGTCGTCGACGCTTTCCGGAGGCGAAAACCAGCGCGTGAAGCTCGCTACCGAACTCGCCAAGCGCGACACCGGACGCACGCTTTTCCTGCTCGACGAGCCCACGACCGGACTCCATTTCGAGGATATAAGAGTGCTGCTCGGCGTATTCAGCCGTCTGGTCGACAAAGGCAACACCGTAGTGGTGATAGAGCACAATCTCGACGTGGTGAAATACGCCGACCACGTAATCGACATGGGCCCCGAGGGAGGAGCCGAGGGCGGAATGATACTCGCCGCGGGCACCCCCGAAGAGATAGCGGCAGGCACATCGCCCACAGCATCTTTCCTGCGCGAGGAGCTTGAGGCATCATCCGCGACGCCCGGCGCGCAATAATCACGTAAGAACGACCGCGGCACTTTGCCGCATAAAAAGAAAATAAGCCGTTCCTCACGGAGCGGCTTACATTTTAGCCCTCATCTCAATAAAATGGAATCAGGCTGCCAAACCTAACATAAAACACATTACTATTATGCACTTCTTACTTTTATTCCTTGAATCCTAATCCCGGATACACTTAAAAGATATATAACAAATACTGATTCATCACGGAAATGAACCGGACGCCGATCACATCCTCACGTTTCTGATCACAAAATTACAATGAATGCGTCATGACGTCAATACCATCTAAACGGCTTATTGGAAAAATCTAAAAAAATATTCATTCATACAATTGGGTTTCAGCTCAATAAAAAACAAATTATCTATTCAGCCAATGTTACAAATCTAAATCGTGAAAACTCTTTTTTGACAATAGTGTGCACCTAATGGATACGCCATTTTTCGACTTATTTGCCAAAATATTGATAATTTTGCGTCATCAACACATCAGACAAATCTTACCTGCTATTATCAATGATAAAACAGACCGTGCTATCGGCTATTCTTGGCTTTTTGTCGATGCTGACGTTTCAGGCTCAGGCTACTGCCATTCCTGACTGTTCTTCCGATGCCATACTCAGCCTCGGGGGATACAACTACAGCCTGTTCACCACTACCGAGATTGTGCTCGGGGTGCTTTTTGTCGTCGCCACGGCAGGCTGCATATGGTTTTATACACGCCGCACCGACAGACGCGCCGACGCTGAAGTTGCGGATATGGTCAACACCATTACGAGAGCGGCCGATTTCATACAGGAGACGAAAGAAGCGGCAAAGAAGGAGGATATCCCTTCGCGCGACACATCAGCAGGCAACGAACTGCTCGAAAAGATCATTGATTACGGCATCAGATATTCCGACGACATGGAGAAACTGTCGGAAAACCTCCGCGCGCTCGCCAGAGACCAACGTCACAGCGATATGCACATCCGTGACAACATGAAGATACTCCACCGGCAGGCCGATATTTTCCAACGGCTCTTCGACACGGCGTTTCTAAACACTTATCCCTGCTTTGTGGAGCGCCTCAACAGTCTGCTTCTGCCTGATAAAACATTTCAGGTGCCGGCCGACGGACAGCTTACGCCCGAACTGCGCGTGACAGCATTCATGCGCATCGGTGTGGACGACTGCAACCGCATCGCCCGCATCCTCCGGCTGTCGCTCAACACTGTTTACACATACCGCAACCGCACCCGTCAGCGGGCGGCCGACCGCGACACTTTCATGGCATCCCTGATGAAGATCAACTGACGCCGCCCCTGCCGTCACGCACAGCGAACAGCGGGCCGCATCCACCACCGCATCCGCAACGATATTTTCAACGATTTTCCACAATGCCATTTTCTTTGATTCGGATAGATGAAAATTGAGTCATTTTCCGTATATTTGCACCATACTTGGAACGTCCCTTAATTGGCGATGAGATGCATCTTATTTACCCCGAATCAGATATAAGCGCATCTAACCATAGTTTTAAGCTTAACTCAATTATGGAAATCAACAAAGAATTAAAAAGGAATAAAACCGTACTACTTACCTACTTTAGAAGTCGCGCCAGTGAGATATTAAGCGAACTCGCTCTTAGCTACGCTCCAGCTGACTTCAAAAAGAAAGCAGCTGCACTTAACAAGGCTATAATACAATGCAAAGAAAATTTGCTTGCTATTGTATACGAATGCGCCAGAACTGAACATTGGTCTAATCAGGAACTGCTTGAAAGCGTTTTGATGATAACATACACGAATGATGTCGTAATGCTTGAAGCGAGAAACTCTATTTGGGAGTACGAGTATATGGCGTTCTCCCGTCGCGTCGGTGAATTATGGGAACCATTCTGTAAATTATGTTTTATCTATCCTTTAACAAACATTAGATTATTTGTCCCTCCATTGTTTGAAGAAGTGAAACGAAATCTCACCACTGAAATATCTAATTATATCGATGGATTGCAGATAACTACACAAGAAAAGATCCAGCTGAAAAAATATTATGATAAAGTCTGGGGACTTGTTACCTCTGGTGAAATCCAACTTGAATGTGACCTTCATTTTACAGACGAGACAAATAAATATGTAGTTGATTTCAAAAGTGGTTTTGGATCGAATGAGAAAGGCAATACAAATAGATTGTTGTTAGTTGGAAGCATCTATCAAAATATAGAGGCTGAGAATTATAAATGTCTAATCTTTGTTCGCTCAACAGAGAACAATCATTATCTTACCACTCTTCAAAATTCTGGAGTATGGGAGATCTCATGTGGAGTAGGCACCTATGAAAGGATAAGGGATTTTACGGGATATGATATTCATGATTGGATAATTAATAATATTGATTGGATGAATGATTTCTCGCAACATATGCGTGAGTCTATATTGAGAAATGGATTAGAAAACTATCTGATTTGGTAATTATGGACGAATCGCTTATTTATCAAGCTCATTATACTAAATCTGCTCCTATCATAAATTATATGACTCGTATGCTGGACTTCCAACCCCAGGACTCAATTTTTGAGCCATGTGGTGGCGATGGTGTATTTGTAGATCATATTTTAGAAAAGAATCCGGTCGCGAATATTTGCATATATGAGTTAAACCCTGCTGCGGTTGAAATATTACGTAGTAAGTATAAATATGCCAGCAATATAAGAATCAAAGAGACAGATACTTTATTAGATGATGATATTATTGGGGGGCACCAAAAATTTGATAAGATTATCGGCAATCCCCCATATGGAGCAAGAAATGACGAAGCGAAAAAAAATGAACTGAATAGGCTGTACGCAGATTTGTACACAAAGGAAAGCTACACGCTATTTCTCTATGCATGTATAAATTGTCTAAACGAGAATGGTTCACTCAGTTTCATTATTCCTGACACTTTCTTATCTCTACACAGACATCTTGGCATAAGAAGATTTTTACTGACCCAAACTACTATCCGTGAGTTAGCCCTCTTTCCGTCATCTTTTTTCCCAGGCATAAACTTTGGTTATGCAAACCTTTGTATTATAACTCTTTCCAAATGCTCTGATATATCCAGAAACCTCCAGAACAGGATAGTTTTAAGAACTGGCTTTACCAATGTTGATGAATTAAAACACAGCGACCCCGGTATTTCAAAAGAAGTTTCGCAAGAAACTGTTTATAATGGAGTGGGGTCGGCATTTATGTTTAAATCTTCTAATAAACTGACGGAATTAGTCAACGATAAGAGTATAATTAAGATTGGTGATATTGCAAGTTGCGTGACAGGTTTCTATTCTGGTAATGACAAATATTATTTGCATCCGATAAGTGGGGCAGTCAAAAATGCCAAAAAGTACTCAATAGTAGAACCGCATACAATTCATTCTGAAACGCTCTCAGACGATGAGAAACAAAATGGAATTGATTCTGAAAAGTGTTTCGTTCCAATTCTCAAGGGCGGTAACACAAAATATGTAAAACACGATATATGGTTCATGAACTGGTCAACGCAAGCTTTAAGAGAATTCCGTCTAAGCAAGAAATGTAGATTTCAGAATCCTACGTATTATTTCCGTAATGGTATAGGAATCCCGATGATACGTTCTTCAAGATTAACTGGAGCATTGATAGATGGACGTTTGTTTGATCAATCAATAGTCGGTGTATTCCCGAAGGATGAATCATGGGTTAATTATTTGCTGGCGTTCTTCAATTCGTCAATTTGTACAAGTTTGATTGATGCTATCAACCCATCGACAAACAATTCAGCCAACTACATCAAGAAGATACCGTTGATCATCCCGAATCAAGACACCCGTAAAGAAATTGAAAAATTAGTGGGGAACATCATAGAACGGTTAAAAAACGGAAACGATCAAATCGGTGAATTAGAAGCAAATATAGATACAATCTTTGAGAATTTATATTTGTATAAAAAAGGTGCTGACACAGCAGCTTCATCAACGACAGTTTTTAAGCAGCTGAATCTGTTTTGAGATTGAGATCAGTGTGAAATTCAGGCATTTCTAATAGATTTACACTCCATTCAGATTTTCAGCGAGATTTTCGCACGGCGGCGAGAGCGGAATCGAGATTTTTTTGTAATTTTGTATGCTTTTTGGCGCAGTTCGGCCACTCATGACCGCGGGCTGCGCCGACCAACTGGAAATCAACCGAACATGGCAGAAATAGAAGAAGAAAACTACAGTGCGAGCAACATTCAGGTGCTTGAGGGCCTCGAAGCCGTGCGGAAACGCCCGGCCATGTATATAGGCGACATCAGCGAGAAAGGACTCCACCATCTTGTTTATGAAGTTGTCGACAACTCTATCGACGAAGCGCTGGCCGGATTTGCGACGCATATCGAAGTGACCATCAACGAGGACAATTCCATAACCGTGGTCGACAACGGCCGAGGCATTCCTGTCGACATGCATGAGAAGGAGCACAAGAGCGCTCTTGAGGTAGTGCTGACGGTGCTTCATGCCGGTGGCAAGTTCGACAAAGGAAGCTATAAGGTGTCGGGCGGACTCCACGGCGTGGGAGTATCGTGTGTCAACGCTCTCTCCACCTACCTCCGCGCCGAAGTGAACCGCGACGGCAAACACTACGTGCAGGAATACTCCTGCGGCAAGCCCACTACCGAGCTCCGCATCGAAGGCGAAAGCACCCATACAGGCACGTCGATCACATTCCTGCCCGACGCATCGATTTTCACAGTCACCGTCTACGACTACGCCACACTGGCCAACCGTCTGCGCGACCTGGCCTTCCTCAACGCCGGCATCACGCTGTCGCTTACCGACAGGCGCAACGTCAGCGCCGAAGGCAAGCACCGCAGCGAAGTATTCCACTCCGACAAGGGCCTGGAGGAATTCGTCAGATACATCGACTCCAACAAGACCGAGCTGATACCCCACGTCATACACCTGACGACCGAACGCCAGGGCATACCCGTGGAGGTGGCGCTCACGTACAACACCGACTTCAGTGAGAACGTCTACTCCTACGTCAACAACATCAATACGATAGAGGGAGGCACCCACCTCACCGGATTCCGCCGCGGGCTGACGCAGACACTCAAGAAATACGCCGACGACAACAAGATACTTGAGAAAGCCAAGGTTGAGGTGGCGGGCGACGACTTCCGTCAGGGCCTGACGGCGGTAGTATCCGTAAAGGTGCTCGAACCGCAGTTCGAGGGACAGACCAAGACCAAACTCGGCAATCAGGAAGTGATGGCCGCCGTATCGCAGGCTGTCAGCGAAGCGCTCGGCAATTACCTTGAGGAGCACCCCAAGGAGGCCCGCACCATCGTCGACAAGATAGTGCTTGCCGCCCAGGCGCGCCAGGCTGCATACAACGCCCGCAACAAGATCCTGCGCAAGACGCCCCTCATGGGAGGCGGACTTCCCGGCAAACTCGCCGACTGCTCGTCGCGCACGGCCGAGGACTGCGAGATATTCCTGGTCGAGGGCGACTCCGCAGGCGGCACCGCCAAGCAGGGACGCGACCGCCAGTTCCAGGCCATACTGCCGCTGCGAGGCAAGATCCTCAACGTGCAGAAGGCCGCCGAGCACCGTGCTTTCGACAACGAGGAGATTCAGACGATGTTCCGCGCGCTGCGTGTAAGCATAGGCACCGAAGAGGATTCCAAGGCCATCAACCTCTCAAAACTCGCCTACCACAAGATCATCATCATGACCGATGCCGACGTCGACGGCGCGCATATCGCCACGCTGCTCATGACATTCTTCTTCAAGTTCATGCGCCCGATAATCGAGAACGGTTACCTCTATCTCGCCACTCCGCCGCTCTACAAGTGCATGAAGGGCAAGATCGAAGACTATTGCTGGACCCCCGAGCAGGTGCAGGCTTTCATAGCCCGTCACGGCGACAAATCCAAGGTGCAGCGCTTCAAGGGTCTCGGCGAGATGAACGCAGAGGAGCTGCGCGACACCACCATGTCGCCCGAACACCGGCTGCTCAAGCAGGTCACCATCAAGGACGCCATCGAGGCCGAACGCATCTTCGACATGCTGATGGGCGACGATGTGGAGCCGCGGCGCGTATTCATAGAAGAAAACGCCAACTACGCCAACATCGACGCCTGATCAGGCGTTATAATGTCATATACAGGTGGCGCGGACCGCAGACAAATCCGCGGACCGCGCCACTCACAACATCTAAACACTACCAGAATGCCACGCTCTACCGCCAAGACCACGCAGTCAGCCAAGGCCCGGTCGAAGACCACGGCCAAGGACATCCGCGCCAAAGTGCTCGACTATATAAGCCGCCAGAAAAACAATACGTTCAACTACCGTCAGGTAGCCTTTGCCATCGACGAGGATTCCCCCGCGTCACACCGCACCATAGCCCTGCAGCTTGCAGAACTGGCGTTTGACGGCGATCTTATCGAGGTGTCGCCCGGCAAATACAAGGCTCCGCAGAGAGGCAACGTTTCGACCGGCACTTTCGTGCGCCGCTCCAACGGCAAGAACTCAGTGGTGACCGACGAGGACGGCGAGTCGATATTCGTGGCCGAACGCAACTCCATGCACGCCCTCAACGGCGACAAGGTGCGCGTGATCGTGGCCGCCAACCGCCGCGGCGTGGAGCCTGAGGCCGAGGTGGTGGAGATCATAGAGCAGAAGGAGCAGACGTTCATCGGCACTCTCCGCGTTGAGAAGCAGTTCGGAGTGCTCGTGACCGACTCCAAGTTCCTCGCCACCGACATCATCATACCCCGCGGCAAGCTCCGCGGAGGCAAGACCGGCGACAAGGCCATAGTACGCATCACCTCATGGCCCGACGAGGAGAAGAATCCACGCGGAGAGGTGATAGATATCCTCGGCAAGACCGGCGAAAACACCACCGAGATGCACGCAATTCTCGCCGAGTTCGGACTCCCCTACCGCTATCCTGCCAATGTGGAGGAGGCCGCCAACCATATCGACGCAGGTATAACACCCGAAGAGATAGCCCGTCGCGTCGACATGCGCGATGTGACCACATTCACCATCGACCCCAAGGACGCCAAGGACTTCGACGACGCCCTGTCGATACGCACACTCCCCAACGGCAACTACGAGGTGGGAGTTCATATAGCCGACGTCACCCACTACGTGCAGCCCGACACCATCATCGACCGCGAGGCCCAGAAACGCGCCACGTCGGTATATCTCGTTGACCGCACCATACCGATGCTCCCCGAGCGCCTCTCCAACGGCATATGCTCGCTGCGGCCCGACGAGGAGAAGCTCACATTCTCCGTCATCTTCGAGATGGACGCAGCGGCCCGCGTAGTCCGCTCGCAGATAGCCCGCACCGTCACCCGCTCCAACCGCCGGTTCACCTACGAGGAGGCCCAGCAGGTCATCGAGACCGGCGAGGGCGACTACCGCGACGAGATACTGGCGCTCGACTCGCTCGCCAAGACGCTCCGCAAGGAGCGCTTCGCCGACGGCGCCGTGGAATTCGAGCGCGCCGAAGTGCGCTTCGACATCGACGAGACCGGCCACCCCGTCAGCGTCTACTTCAAGGAGTCGAAGGACGCCAACAAGCTCATCGAGGAGTTCATGCTCCTGGCCAACAAGACGGTGGCCACCTATGTAGGCCATCCCGAGGGACGCCACAAGCCCAAAGCGTTCGTCTACCGCGTGCACGACATGCCCGATCCCGGCAAACTCGCCGACCTCTCCAAGATAGCCCGTACGTTCGGCTTCCGCGTCAAGGAGAGCGGATCGTCGCGCGACGTCAACCGCTCGATCAACCGCATGCTTGCCGACGTCAAGGGCCGGGGCGAGGAGAACTTCCTCTCCACGCTCGCCATCCGCTCCATGGCCAAGGCTGTCTACTCCACCCAGAATATAGGCCACTACGGACTCGCATTCGACTACTATACCCACTTCACCTCACCCATCCGCCGCTACCCCGACATGATGGTGCACCGCCTGCTCGAACGCTACCTCCACGGAGGCCGCTCGGTCAACGTGCAGAAGCTCGAAGAGCAGTGCAAGCACTCGTCGGAGATGGAACAGCTCGCAGCCAACGCCGAGCGCTCGTCGATCAAATACAAGCAGGTGGAGTATATGGGCGACCATATGGGCGAGGTCTACTCCGGAGTGATATCGGGAGTGACCGAATGGGGCCTCTATGTGGAGCTCGACGACAACATGTGCGAGGGACTCGTGCCGGTGCGCGAGCTCGCCGACGACTACTACGACTTCGACGAGAAAAACTACTGCCTCGTAGGGCGCCGCAACAACGTGCGCTACCGTCTTGGCGACAACGTGCGAGTGCAGGTGGCCCGCGCGAGCCTGGAGAAAAAGCAGCTCGACTTCGTGCTCATCGACGACCGCGGACGCCGTCCGGGCGAGGACACCCTCGGCAAGACAGTCACCGCCCGCCAGGCGCTCTCGCCGGCAGGATCACGCCGCAAAAGCTCACAGCACAAGGGAGGACGCCGCAACAAATCGCAGGGGCGCCGATGAACCTCACCGTCAGCGTAGACCGGCTGCGACTTTATGCCCGCCACGGCGTAAGCGACCAGGAGCGGCGCGTCGGCAATATGTTTGAAGTCAGCATCGCGGTGGAGTGCCCTTCGGCCATTGAAGGAGCGGCCACCGACGACCTGTCGCAGACCGTCAGCTACGCCGATCTCGTGGAGATAATCCGCAGCGAGATGTCCCTGCCGTCGCAGCTCATCGAGCATGCGGCGTGGCGCATAGTGCGCCGCGTGTCGGCCCGGTTTCCGGCAGTCACAGCCGGAAACGTCACCGTCAGCAAGCTCACCCCTCCCTGCGGCGCCGAAATGGCCGCCGCCTCCGTCACCATCGCCTGGCCGTGACCGGGGGGCCTGCGCTCGCGCGACAGCGGCACCCATGGCCGGACGCCCGCTCCGGATCGACGCATGCCTCCGCAAAGGGATCTACATAGTGGTGCTTCCATCGGGCAAGCCGGTCAAGCTCCTCGTCGACTGATAAACCCGGCCGCGACAAAACAGGCCGAGAGCAAAACCAACCGCGTGAAGGTGGTGTTTTCTTCTTATAAGAAACACCACCTTCATCGTCATGAAACAGATAATATTGCTGCGCCACGGCCAGAGCCAGTGGAACCTCGAGAACCGTTTTACTGGCTGGACCGACGTAGACCTCACCGACGCCGGACGCGAGGAGGCCCGCGAGGCCGGACAGGCCATGCTGAAAGCCGGACTGCAGCCGCGCTATATGTTCACCTCCGTGCTGCGCCGTGCCATCCACACCCTCGAGATTGCCGCCGCCGAGATGCAGCTCGACTGGGTGCCCGTAATCAAGGACTGGCACCTCAACGAGCGCTTCTACGGGGCCCTGCAGGGGCTCAACAAGAGCGACACAGCCGAGAAATACGGCTCCGAGCAGGTGCATCTGTGGCGCCGCAGCTTCGACGGGCAGCCCCCGCTGCTGACGCCCGACGATCCGCGATTCCCGGGCCACGATCCGCGCTACGCCGCCCTGACCGACGACGAACTGCCCCTGACCGAATCGCTGCGCGACACCATAGCTCGCGTACGCTCATGCTGGGAGGAGAAGATCGTGCCGAGACTCCACGACGTCGACTGCGTGCTGATAGCCGCCCACGGCAACTCCCTGCGCGGCCTCGCCATGATGCTGCTCCATATGACCGCCGCCGAAGTCACCTCGCTGGAGATCCCCACCGGCAAGCCCTGGGTGCTGACCACCGACGACCGCCTCGCCGTCCGTACCGCCGCCTACCTCTGACCCCTGCCTGCCGGCAACCGCCCACTAAGCTGAAGAGCATATTGCCACTATAAGAGAGTAGGGATGCACCCCGGTGCATCCGAAAACGCGATTTTCAGGCCATCAAATCAGCGGATGCACCGTGGTGCATCCCTACAGTCCGGCAGTAATCAGTCGGTTGAATCGCTGAACAGCCGCCGGCGACAGCCCACGGATAAATCTTGATAGAAAACAATCTATTCAACAGGATATTTGATGAAAAAAGCGACACCGGGCCGCGAGGGCGCGATGTCGCTATTTTATAGGATCAAAGCGTATCAGTCGATACCCAGATCGGACTTGATCTGCTGTATCTTGGCTTCGGCAGCGGCTATAGCCTTGTCGTAGTCGTCGGCCGATGCCATCTCGCCGTGCACCTCCACGTAGAATTTGATCTTAGGCTCCGTGCCCGAGGGACGGACGGAGATCTTCGTATGGTCGGCGGTGAAGTACTGGAGAACGTTGCTGGTCACAGGCATGTCGAGCTTCATCGAAGTGCCGTCGAGAGGATGCGTCTCGGTGAGCGACTCGTAGTCCTTGATCACGCTAACGGGGCTGCCTCCGATCTGCTTGGGAGGATTCACACGATACTGCTTCATGATCTCCTGGATCTCCTCGGCGCCTTTCTTGCCCTGGCGAACGAGCGATATGCCCGCCTCGCGCGAGAAGCCATACTTCATGTAGATATCCTGAAGCATCTGGAGGAAGTTCATACCCTTCTCCTTGGCCCAGGCGGCAGCCTCGGCCATGAGCGATACGGCCGAAACGGCATCCTTGTCGCGCACGAAGTCTTCAGCCAGGAAACCGTAGCTCTCCTCGCCGCCACCGAGATAGCGGGCTACGCCCTCGTTGTCGCGGATCACGGCTGCTATCCATTTGAAGCCCGTATAGCAGTCATACATCTTGATATTGTTCTTCTCCGCGATCGACTTGATTGTCTCTGTGGTAACGATGGTCTTGACGATATATTCATCGCCCTTGAGCATGCCGAGCTCAGCGTTGCGGGTCATGATATAGTTGAGCAGTATCATGACTATCTGGTTGCCGTTGAGAAGCACGTACTCGCCCTTGTGGTCGCGGATGACAGCGCCCACACGGTCGGCGTCGGGGTCGGAAGCCATCACCAGATCGGCTCCAACCTCTTTGGCTTTGGCTATAGCCATGGCCATTGCGGAGGGCACTTCGGGGTTGGGCGAAACCACAGTGGGGAAGTTTCCGTCGGTCACATCCTGCTCGGGGACATGGATTATGTCGGTGAATCCGAAGCGCTTGAGCGATTCGGGGATAAGATATACGCCTGTGCCGTGGATCGGGGTATAGACGATCTTCATATCGTGATGACGCTTCACTACGTCTGGGCTGAGCTGCAGGCCCTTGATGGCTGTCAGATATGCCTCGTCGACCTCCTTGCCTATGATCTCGATCTTCGACTTGTCGCCCTCGAAACGGATATTCTCCACTCCCTTGATGCGGTTTACGTGGTCGATGATATTTACGTCGTGGGGGGCGATGATCTGCGCTCCGTCCTCCCAGTAGGCCTTGTAGCCGTTATATTCCTTGGGGTTGTGTGAGGCGGTGATGTTCACGCCGCTCTGACATCCGAGATGACGGATTGCAAACGACAGCTCCGGGGTGGGACGGAACGAGTCGAACAGATACACCTTGATGCCATTGGCCGAGAAGATGTCGGCCACGATCTCGGCGAAGAGGCGCGAGTTGTTGCGCACGTCGTGACCTACGGCCACCTTGATCTTGGGCAGATCCTTGAAATTCTCCTTGAGATAGTTGGCCAGGCCCTGGGTGGCTGCGCCCACGGTGTAGATGTTCATGCGGTTGCTGCCGGCGCCCATGATGCCACGCAGTCCGCCGGTACCGAATTCGAGATCGCGGTAGAAAGCGTCGATCAGCTCGGTCTTGTCGTCGGCCTCAAGCATGCGTTTCACTTCCTTGCGGGTGGCTTCGTCATAAGCCTCGCCGAGCCACACCTGGGCTTTGGCTTCAACCTGCTTGAGCAGTTCGGGATTTTCCATATGTATTCAGTATTTTGGTAAGAATGCTGTTTATAATGCGTCACTCACCTCCGCCGGCACGACGTCGGAGGGTCGACACGTCAAAATTAATCAATTCGCTCCAAGCATCCAAATTTCAGCCGCCCAAAATTCATCAGCCGTGCGACGACGAAAGCTCCCCGGGCCTTTGTGAGGCGCGGGGAGCTCATTGCGGTCAGTTATATACCCTTGTCAATGTATCCTTGGATGTTTTCGGGGATCATCTGATCCCAAGCCCTGTTTACGGCTGAGTGAAGATCACGATACGGTTCCAGTCGTTGGTGTCGTAAGGCTGTACGTCGCTGCCGTTGGCCTGGATGGTGAGGCGGCTCGGATCGATGCCATACTGGTTGACGAGAGCGTCGACAACCGACTGTCCGCGGCGCTGCGAGAGCTCCATGTTGTAGGCGGCTGTGCCGGTATCCTTGTCGGCGTAGCCCTGAACGTAAACCTTAGCCTCTGGGTTGGCCTTCATCCACTGTGCCACGTTGTAGACGTTGACAGCCTCTTCGTCGGTGATCACGGCCGAGTTGATCTTGAATCGTACAGTGGCCAGGAGCGGAGCTGCCTGAGGAGCGGGCTGTTCTACCACTTCGGGGCAGGGAAGCTGTGCCTCGGCTGCTGCGAGGGCTGCCGATGTAGTGGCGAGGGCGCCGCGCAGGTCATTGACCTGATTGTTGAGCGAATTGATGTAGTCGACATATTCGCAGGGGTTGTAGGCCTTGTAGGAGCGCTTGCCAAGGTTGAAGCTCAAGCCGCCGTAGACCATGAGGGTGGATTCGATAGGCTTGCCCGACGATACGTTGTCGAAGTTGTCGCCGTAGAAGTTGGCGCGTGCCTCAGCGAAGAAGTCGACATAGTCGCACAGACGCAGACGGAGCTGCAGGCCGGCTGCCACGGGGAGAGTCACCTCTTTGGTCTTCAGTTTGCGGCCGCCGTCGGTGGGTATCATGGCGAGATCGCCACGGAATCCATGAGTATAAGCCACGCCAAGACCTACGTAAGGGATGATGCTGAAAGCACGGTCGGCCTTCGGGCCGCAGATGGAGTTGAGCATATCCCACTGGAGATCAACATTGCCGTTGAACATCGTGGCCTTGTTGTAGTGACCCCAGTCAGTGTGGAGCTTGCCGAAGAAACCGGTGGCGCGCACTCCCAGATAAGGGCTGAACCAGTGGCCGACGCCCACGTTATAGATCGCTGTGATGTGACGCTTTGCGTGACCCTCCACATTGTAATGGTCGACATAGGGCACCATCATGCCGGCGCCGGCCTGGATATACCAGTTGTCATTCCAGGAAGTGGAGTAGTTGGTCTTGCATTCTACTGGCACCTCTGTCACAACAGACTCTTCCACCACTACGGCCTCCTGAGCCTTGGCTGTGTTTGCCGAAAGCAGCAAGCCGCCGCAGCCGACAATCGCTAAAAGAAGATTCTTTTTCATTTCTCTCGTAAATTTAATGAAACATTTATTGTAATTGAATAATCTCATTGCGGCCTTCGTCGCGGCGGTGATCTTCCCTCCGGAAGAGGCCGCTTCGTCGGCGTTTTGATTTTATAACATAGCCTCACTTTTTTTTGTTCGATTCATCGCCACCATTATTTCCCATCAGCAGGCGTTCACGCCACGCAAACCGCTGACCGATTCGGAATTAGTGAGCTGATAAAATTTTCACCTCGACTTATTTCCATTCACATTCAGGCGCTTCGCGCTGTTTCCGGCTGTGCTTATCAGCTGGCGATTTTGTGTTTTTCAGCACATTTGATTGCAATATCATAGAGGGATCGCTAAATTTGCTATATGAGAATTTCTTGATGGACAGAAACGATCAAGGTAACGATTCCCGATAATCGCCACTTTGCCACCGGCCATGAATTCATGATATATATTTAACTTTGCAAGGTATTAAAAACAAACAACAAAATGAAAACAACTTATGACCGTGTCGCAAACTTCAATGAAGACGAAGAAAGCGAAGTCATCCTTGTAATCCCCTATCTTCAGGAGGATTTCAAAAAATGGCTTATGGAAACCAGAGACATTAAGGAAAAAACGGCAAGTGACTATCTCCGCGCCTACGAGTCGGGCTACGAAGCATCGTATGAGCAGCTCGGGCTTGATCTCCATAGTCTGCTCCATGCCTTCATCGAGGATATTCCTTCGGAAACGGGATGCGACCTCACAAAAAGTGCCGCCCCGGATCTTGTAAAGGCATATCTTGAAACGATGCTGGAGATGCTGGGAAAAGATGAAGACGCCTTCACAAAAGCTGAACTTTGTGCTATGATGGCATATCACGATTTTATCGTGGATATAACAGACAGCGTCGAAGAAAAAGTCAGCAAGGAAAAATCAAAACAGCTCCCTGATGAAGAGCAGTTCCTTGATTGGCTGGAAACCGAGTACAAAATGGACTACGAAAATGCTAAACGCATTGTATCCTCAATCAAACGCATGGACCTGATCATCCCATCGCTGGTAACGGATCCCATGTCGTTCCTTGATGTGCTACGTGCCATCCCCGATAAAAACAAGCGGGAAAACTACATGGCTATGATCGGGCAAAGAAAGGATCAGATCTTTGCAAAGTCGCGCAATAAATATAAGACCATCATAAACGGCCTGGGAAACATCAGATACTATCTCAATTTCCTGAACAGGAAACAATAATCAGATAGGTTCGCAAAATAAAACCATCCAATCCATCATCCAGACATAGTTTTACCTATGGAATATACCAGACAAAAACTTTGGGAAAGATTCCAACGACGCTTCAACAGCGAACGGTACATTTCGGAAGCTGACGGACTATATTGTCCGATGAAACTCATCCAATTCATTTTCGGCAAGAAAATGGACAAGTGTTCGAAAAATAACGCCAAAATTTTCAAATCCAGATACACGGATCTGAAAACAGACTGGTTCGATTGTTTGAAAATTCAGACAATAGACGGGAGGCAGATAGAGATGAAAGATGTTCAGTCGCTCAAAATTCAGGACGACGGCTCTATCGTTATTACAACAACTAACGATAAAACACTCGTTGCAGATCTTGAGCCCATATACAAGATTTCTGACCTATGGCTATCGGGCATCGTGGAGTCATTTATTCAATCATATCGCTCCTGCAGCGAAGAGCTGAAAGAGATTCCAAACATATTAATTGTATTGAGGGAAATGATTCCCAGCTTTGAAGTTACGACGAAAAGTGCAGATGTTGACATGGTAATAAAAGAGCTGGGCGATCCAAAAAATGAAGAATGTCTGAATCTGTTACTCAGCATGAGTAACGGGATTCTTGATGACCTCGAATTGGTATTCTCAAAATTCACAAAGTCATTAAATGTAGCAAGGCAATAAATTGCCCCTATAGGCAGAAACAGCAAGCAATTTAATATTTGCACTTGGACGGTATAAATCGTATATTTCCTTCGGACTTCTTGTCCGAGGGGAGGGAGCGAACATCCCTTGACGGAAAAGTCGTGGAAGATATGAGGCGGCTAATTCTCAATGCTTTTAAGGAGAATAGTATAGTCATGAGCGATATTTCATATATCGCTGGCCCTACTGTTGTCAGATTTGAGCTGATACCTGAGAGAGCTTGCAAATTGAAGCATATCCGTACATGTGAAGATAAGTTGAATGAGGCTTTATCTGAATACGGCCCAATTAGATTAATTGCGCCGGTTCCTACGAAAGGAACAATCGCTGTGGAAGTTCCTCGATTAGACAGTCAGATCGTATGTCTTCGCGAAGTTCTTGAATCCAATGAGTTTCAGGAATCCGGAGCACACCTGCCCATTGCTTTGGGTATTGATTATGAAAACAATATTGCTGTTGCAGACTTGGCAAAGATGCCACATTTGCTGATAGCAGGCGCTACCGGACAAGGCAAGTCTGTATTACTCAATAATATTATCCTTTCGTTGCTTTATAGGTTAAATCCTGCCGACTTAAAATTGGTTTTAATTGATCCGAAATATGTGGAGTTTAATCACTATAACCGAATCAAGAAGCAATATCTGTTAAGAACTTCTGAAGAAGCTCCAGCGGTTATTACGGCAATTGAAAAAGTCCCTAAGATACTTATCTCCATTGATAATGAGGTTAGAATACGATATAACCTTTTAATACAAACTCAATGTAGAACAATCAGAGAGTATAATCATAAAATTGCAGACGGTAAGCTTTCTAAAGACAAACACCATCATCAGCCCAATATCGTTGTTGTAATTGATGAATTTGCTGACTTGATGAATGTGTGTGGAGGGAATTTTATGATGCCTTTAGCTAGTATTGCTCAGCGATCACGAGCAGTAGGAATTCATCTGGTTATTGCTACTCAACGCCTCTCTACCGATGTTATCACAGGTATAATCAAAGCGAATTTTCCGGCTCGAATTGCTTTTAGGGTTATGTCTGACGCAGACTCTAAAACTGTTCTTGATATATCAGGAGCGCAGAAGCTTCTTGGCATGGGGGACATGCTGTTCAATTATTGTGGTGATTTTAAGCGAATACAGAGCTGTTTTATTGATACTCCAGGGATTGAATCAATTTGTGAATGGATTGCCCAGCATTGTCCGACAGACTTCTCATACGTGTTATCAATCATCTCTCCAAGCGATACTCCTTATGAAGCCATCAGCGAACGTGATCCATTGTTTTTAGAAGCTGCACATTCAATTGTGACTTCAAATAATTCACCAATAAATTTCAAGCCTCTAATTGATCTTCTGATGTCAGACGATGAAGATAAGGATGATGATTCTAATTTTGCAAAAGATACGGTTATGGTAAAAGATGATGATAAAATGGGAGCAGTTGACTTTACAGATTTGCTGGACACCTATGAATTTATTGAAAAGCCATATAGATTCCCTTGTGAGAATTATATGATAATAGGTGATACCGAGGAGATTGATAAAATCATTAACACCTGTGGCTACATAAATATTGATGTGAGGGATATTGAAAAAACATTATCAAATGAAACTACAAATTATGTTTCAACCGGTAGTGCCGAGGGGAAGGGGTGTATTGTTAACGCATTGAAGGATGCGGTATCGAAACTGCCGATAGCGATAGATCGCATCGCAGATCTACTCTTCAATATCTGGGTGCCAAAGACTATGGATTCACCTTTGAAAGAGCTGAACTCAATGACTGAATTCATCGGGGAACTGTCTGGAGATATTAAATACACCTGGGGAGTCGCTTATGATGACGAATCTCTGAATGGACAACAAGCAAAAATTTCATTAATCGCAGCAAGTAAATAAGTTATGTTAGGAGCAATCGTAGGTGATATAATAGGTTCGGCGTATGAGTTTACCGAGCAAAAACGGCATGACTTTGAGTTGCTGCCGCATGGAAGTCGTTTCACTGACGACTCGGTGATGACTATTGCCGTTGCTCATTGGCTATGTAATTACATTGAAGAAGATCATCCTCAGGAGAAACTTATCGAGACGATGCAGATGTTCGGCCGTAAATATCCGTTTGCCGGATATGGAAGTTCGTTCAACTCCTGGCTATGGAGTGAAAATCCACAACCTTACAACAGCTGGGGCAACGGAGCGGCAATGCGCGTAAGTCCGGTCGGACTTTATGCCGAAACTCTTGATGAAGCGTTGGAGCTGGCAAAACGGACAGCTGAGGTCTCGCATAATCATCCTGAAGGCATCAAGGGCGCACAAGCCGTAGCGGCAGCAGTGTGGATGGCGAAGCACAAGCATACAAAAGATGAAATTCGTGATTATCTCACCAACAAATTCCAATATAATCTTGCACGAACCGTTGATAAAATTCGCCCAACGTATCAATGGGACGTATCGTGCCAAGGGTCGGTGCCGGAGTCTATAATCTGCTTCCTTGAAGGGAAAGACTTCGTCGATGTGGTCCGTCTTGCCGTCTCGCTCGGTGGCGACGCTGACACAATGGCCTGCATAGCCGGCTCAATTGCTGCCTGCATTTATCCTATCCCGGAAGAGATCTTTAAGAAGTGTATGGAAATGTTACCTGCTGAATTACAAAAAGAGTCAGAGGCATTTATACGTCTTACGTGGTTCAAAGGGATTCTTGATAGATATCATAGCAATTAATATGACATTTGAAGAATTCAAGACGTTGGCTCTCAATCCGCCATACATTGACAGACACTGCGTTTACCGCGCACTACCGATGTATTTGCACCCATGTATCGCATTACAAATAACCTCCGTCTGCACTTTGACAAGTGCTGTAACCTCGCTTTGGAAAAGAATAAGGACGAAATAAATGACTGCAAGATAACTGTAGAAACGACAATCGAAAGGCTAAGAGAAATTCGCCGATTCATTGACCTCTACTAATTCCTGCTTGTACACACGGAGCAGACATGCAGGTGGCCGACAACATTTTTTTACTTTTGTAGTTGGGGCATTTTTTGTAATTTAGGGCCACAAAAAACTTACCTTATAAAAGTGTCATGAACAAACTTCTGACAGTCGCCGCAGCAGCCGGCGTCATCACCACCGCGGCAGCTTGCTCGGCAGGTCACGATACGACAGCACCAGCAACCGATTATGCGGCTTACGTCAATCCATTCATCGGAGCCGCCGACAACGGCCACACTTTTCCCGGAGCCACAACGCCATTCGGAATGATACAGACCAGCCCGGTCACCGGAGCTGTCGGCTGGCGCTATTGCTCGGAATATGTCTACTCCGACTCCATTATATGGGGATTCACCCAGACCCACCTCAACGGCACGGGCTGCATGGATCTGGGCGACATACTCGTCATGCCCTCCAACGGACGCCGCATCCGCGACTGGGACGACTACCGCTCGCCGTTCGACAAGTCGACCGAAAGCGCATCGCCGGGATATTACGCCGTCACCCTGTCGGCTCCCGACGTGAAAGCCGAGCTCACGGCCACGCCCCACGCCGCGCTTCACCGCTACACCTACAACACCGCCGACTCCTCCGCCCTGCTCATCGACCTGCAGCACGGCCCGGCATGGAGCGACACGCAATATCACAGCCACGTGCGCGAGTGCTCCACACAGTGGGAGGATTCCGTCACGCTCACCGGTCATGTGCGCAACTCCGTATGGGCCAGCCAGGACTACTTCTTCGTCATGCAGTTTGATCGCCCCGTCACCGACACACTTACCCTTGCCACAGCCGCTCCTACCGAGCGGGGACAGCGCATCGTGGCCGGATTCGACATGAAGCCTGGCCAGCAGCTACAGATGAAAGTGGCCCTCTCCACCACATCGGTCGAAGGCGCACGCCGCAACCTTGAGGCAGAGCTACCAGGATGGGATTTCGAGGCCACCCGCGCCCAGGCCCGCGCCGACTGGAACAATTATCTGGGCCGAATCGACGTGGACGGCACCGACACCGAGAAGACCAACTTCTACACATCCTATTACCACGCGCTTATACAGCCCAACATGATAGCCGACGTCGACGGCTCCTACCGCAACGCCGCCGACTCCGTGGTCAAGGCTACGGGAGGACAGTTCTACTCCACCTTCTCGCTCTGGGACACCTACCGCGCGGCCCATCCCTTCTACACCCTGATGGTGCCGGAGAGAGTGGACGGCTTCGTCAACTCGCTTGTAGAGCAGGCCGAAGTGCAGGGATTCCTGCCGATCTGGGGGCTCTGGGGCAAAGAGACATATACCATGGTGGCCAACCACGGCGTTCCTGTCATAGCCGAAGCCTACCGCAAGGGATTCCGCGGATTCGACGCCGACCGTGCGTTCGAAGCCATCAAACGCACTCAGACCGTAAGCCACCCGCAGAAAAGCCACTGGGAGATCTACGACCGCTACGGATATTTCCCCACCGACTCCACACGCGCCGAATCGGTATCGTCGACACTTGAGACCACCTACGACGACTATGCCGCCGCCGACATGGCCTCGCTGCTCGGACGCAAGGAGGATGAGAAGATCTTCCGCGAACGCGCCGACTACTATAAGAATCTGTTTGACAAAGAGACCGGATTCATGCGTCCGCGCCGCACCGACGGCACCTGGCGCACGCCGTTCGATCCGGCATCGGTAGGCCACTCCGAAAGCGTGGGGGGCGACTACACCGAGGGCAACGCATGGCAGTACACCTGG
>CALHWU010000071.1 GCA_938039795.1 uncultured Muribaculaceae bacterium | reverse complement strand
TCTCGAACGTGTCGGCGCTGTTGACCTTCTCGGAGTCACTTGTGATCGTGCGCGCATCAATATCAATATAGCACATCACCCGGCGTGGAGGCGTACGACGTCCATATCCGTTCTCTTTCACTTCCGGCAGAGAATCGGAGTCCGGATCCGATGGAGTCAGGACTACCGGGGTCGTCTCGGCCATGGCTGTTGCTGCGATCGTCATGGCCAGCACTGTTGTTAATGTAAATTTGCGTATCATGGTTGAAATTTTGATGCGGCTAAATTACATTCAGTACCATATCATACGCAAATTTTTGAGTGCGGATTTTGTGCGGATTTTGTGCGGTTTTTGTGCGGTTTTTGTGCGGTTTTTGTGCGGTTTTTGTGTGGGTGGCGTGTATCGCATTAATTCAAAGCGATTTGATCAAATCGTCGATCTCCTGTGCGCTCATCTTTTTCCCGAAAAGACTGCGTCCGAGTTTGGTGCGCCTGGAGGTGATAGATCCCTTGGAGAGATGTAAAACCTTGATCATGTCGGAGGGACGGATGCGGCATTTTATAAACAATGCCATCTCGATATCCGCTTTCGTAAGGGGCGTTATGGCAAGTCGGTGCAATTTTGCGCGGAAATCCGGGGAATATTCTTCAACGATTCCATCAATACGGCTCCAGAAATCATCATCATGAAAACAGGCCGAGGATTCAAGCTCCTGTTGTAGGCATATTAATTCGGGGCAACCGGTTATGTCGCGGTCAGTCTTGTCGGATGAGGATACTTCTGACGTTTCGTCTGCAGACTTTCCTTTCAGTCTTTCGATGGTCAGCTGGGCGTCAAGATAATTTCTTCTCATCCGCAATTGCCGTACTATCACTATGGCGATAGCGATGACAAGCAATGCGATTACCGCGGTTGCAATCACGATTATACGGTAACTGCGGTTTTCAGTCTCGATTAGTCGCGTGCGGTCCTCAGTGGCTTTTGAATAATTATAGAACGCTGTCTTGACTATAGCGAGCTGACTTTCATGTTCGTTATAGGATTGTTCAAGCGCGTCATGGTATCCGATCGTGAGGGCGATGACCGTATCGGGCGGCAGCAGGGATTTTATCACAGGATTGAACAGCACCGCATAGGCAGAGAGACGGTTGTCGGTGTTGCCGCTGCGAAGTATGTCCATAGCATGCATCCGGGCTGTGTCGGCTTTGTCGTTTTTGAGATATATCTCCGCTGCGTATGCCCTTGCGAGATTGCGGTTGAAAGGAAGCACTCTCTCGGGCACATTCCTGATGAGCCGGAGCGCCTCTGCATACTGCCCCTGTTTTTCAGCCAGCGCCGCCAGGTAGATGTCGATGTAGGCTGCGAGAGCGGTGTCGCCAATGCCGGCGAGCTCTCGCGCCTCCCTGAATAGCTTCTCCGCCCCCTCCATTTTTCCGCGATGCATCTCTATCGCACCCAGAAGCTGCAGGTCGTAGATGAGATTAAGCGTGTCAGCCATTCTGCGTTCGATATTTATTGTGCGGCCCACATATTCTGCCGCTTCGTCGAAAAGATACAACGAGTTGAAAGCACGCCCTGTCTGGCTCAGGATATTGCCGTAGAGATCGCTTTGCCTGGCGGTATCGCGGATGCTCTGCAATGCTTTTCTGAAGTATATCAGGGCAGTGTTGAGATCACCTCTGTCGGTGTTGCAGCGGCCGAGATAGTAATTAGCCTCCGCCTCGCAGTCTGTGCCGCCAAAGTATGACGCAGCGTCTTCAAGTTTAGCCACAGCCATGCTGTCAGGAGTGATATATGCCTTGTCGGTGGCCTTGACGCTGAGGAGGTCGCGGAAGTGGCGGTCGGTCTCGGAGAGGCCGGCGGAGGGTAGCGAGTCGAGCAGGCGGAGCGCCGCGCGCGGATCGGTGGCCGTCAGCGCGTCGGCGCGCAGCAGGTCGGGGTTGCGGCTGATGCGCGAGCATCCGGCGATAAGAAGCGATATGATGAATATGATGGCTATCCTGTGCATTGTTTAAGGTCTTATGCTGCAAAGTTAAGCAATTATCCCCGGGCGGTATGAGCTGAAGCAGCTTCAGGTGTTCATAACTCCAATCGGATGGACAGATGTGCGGCGGCAGCATGGAAGCTGCGGGTCAGGAGGGGGTGGAGACTATGTGGACGTCCATCTGGGGGAAGGGGAAGCTGACGCCGGCGGAGGGGAGCTCGGTGTAGATGCGGCGCATGACGGTGTTGTAAAGAGCCCAGTAGTCGGATGTGCGGGTCCATGCGCGGACGGTCAGGTTGACGCTGCTGTCGGCGAGGGCGGCGATGGCGACGGTAGGATCGGTCACGGGGTTCTGGGTGAGGGCGCGCATGGCGGCTTCGGTCTGGCGCTGGTGTTCGAGCAGCCGGCGGCGATGTGAGCTGAACAGCCGTTTTATCCACGATTTGCGCGGAGCCTGTCCGTCGGCCGAGGCTGCAGAGCTGTCAGTGTTGTCGGCCGACGGATCATCCTCGGGCCGGACGTCGGCGGCGCGCACTACCAGAGGCTCGGCTGCGAGGATGGAGAGGATAGCCCGCTCGGCAGTGGCGAAATCGTCGCCGTAGGATATGCCAATATCCCACTGCACGCGGCGGTAGCGCTGACGCGACCAGTTGTTGATGCTGCCGGTCGACAGGCCTCCGTTGGGGATGATGATCGACTTGTTGTCGGGGGTGCAGATGATGGTGTGGAATATCTGTATCTCGGTGACGGTGCCGGCGAATCCCTGCGCTTCGATATAGTCGCCGATCTTGTAGGGCTTGAGGAGCAGTATGAGCACTCCTCCGGCAAAGTTCTGGAGGGTGCCGCTCAACGCCATGCCGATGGCTACGCCGACGGAGGCGAATACGGCCAGAAACGAGGATGTGTTGATGCCCAGTATGCCTATCACCGTGATGATGAGGATGAAGTAGAGCAGTATCTTGATGAGGCTGAGCACGAATGTGGTGAGCGACTGCTCCACGTTGCGGCGGTGGAGTATGGTGGCGGTGATGGTGAAGAGGCGGCGGATGATGAACTTGCCGACGTAGAACACCAGTATGGCTATGGCCAGATGTATGGCGAATTCGACGAGCCCCGACACCATGCGGTTGATCAGTTCGTCGAACGACAGCGATTTGAGCGCCTTGAGATCCTGCGCTGGAGTGGGTATGGAGTCGGCAGGGAGAGTGAGGGGTATCTGTGCGAGCAGTGAGTAAAGGTTCATGTAAGGTCGTGTTGGTTATGATTGAAAATGGTCATTCAGTCGATATGATATGAGGGGTTGAGCGAGGTGACGTCGCGGTGCCAGTCGAGATCGCGGTGGTTGTGCCACTGTATCGACCGCGTGCCCTGGGTGTCGGTGGTGACCGAGGGGATGAAGCAACCCAAGCCGGTGTGGCGGCTCATGTCGAGCCCGTAGCTCGTCGGGGTGGCTCCCGCGTAGGTGACCGTGCGGGCGAAGGCCTCGTCCCATGCTCTGATGAGCGATGCATCCACCGGAAGGGCGCGTATATAGTCGGCCATATCCCAGGTGTATGACGGAATGCTGCGGCGGAAGTAGGGCACCCGGCTGTAGCCGGCTTCGGGCACGGCGCCTGTGCGCATGATGGCTGCCGTGGCCTCCGCGAGAGCACTGATATATTCATTTCTTATGACTGCGATACTGCATCCTGAATTGTCAATCTTTCCGTCAGAGTAAAAAGAAAGTGTGTTCTGTGCGATCTTGTCTAAATCAAGATTTGGCTCGAACATAGCAGGAATGTTGTCGTCATAAGGCATTCCTTCAATGGGTAATTCGGTGCCTGAAGCAATGATGGCTTTTGCGGCAGTGCGGAGCTGATAGGCTACCTCCACGCTGCTCATCAGGCAGCAGTCGAAATAGATGAAGTCGAAATTCTCGCCTTCGAGCGCCTGGGAGAGCGACGTCAGCTTCATTGTGGCGCGTCCAGTTGCAGAATGATTATCTTGTCCGAATGAGTATGTTATGGTCGTAGCGCGCGAATATGTATCATTGAGCCATCCGGTGCCATGGCTCCAAAGCACAAGACCTCGCTGCGAAGCGGGGAAAAGAGATTTTACATCGGCAAGCACTTGTTTCATTCGATTAACCGATAGACTGGATTCATCTTCTGAATATGATTTTATGCTTTTCGTTTCCTTATGCGTCACGATCTTGAGTTCAGGAGCTGTGAATGGCCCATCATAATAAATAACGAGATTGCCGCCGTTTAATCTTCCCTCTCTTGCGGCTTGTTCCATTTTTTCGATATTGAGAGTGTCAACTCTAAATTGGTAGCTGAGATTGTTGTCGGCCACCATATAGACGAGTACTGTGCGGTCGAGTCCGGCGTGTTCGGGCTCAGGCTCCGGTTCGGAGCTTGAGCATGATGAGAAAGCCGCCGGCAAAATGGCGAGCAGCGTTATCAGCAGTCGTATGAGCATTCTTTCCATTGATAAGAAGAGATGTAAAATGGTGTATAAGCATGCAAAGTTACTAATTTTCTCTCAAATCGGCAGTAGATATAGCCTCTTGGGGCGTGACGTTAATCTGTGGCAACGGTTTTTAGCTGTAAATGTGTGAAAAGCCGTCAAAAAAAGCATGAGGTTGTGTCATAATGGCCCATCTGGGTCGTCGCCCGAAGGTTCAGGTTCCTACCATCTGGACCATTCTGACAGCAACCTCTCCGTCAGGATATAAAACAAGGCGGTGTGTCAAAAAACTTAATCTTGACACACCGCCTGGTGCAGTTATGGAATATGAATTAGAGGCGTATCAGCGCTGCGCTACAGCCTGGAGCGTGCCGGCGGAGGTGTCGGCTGTCACACGGATGGTTTCGCCCGGCTTGGTGTCGACCGTGGCGCGGAGTCCTCTGTAGGCTATCTCGCACGGGCCTCCTTTTACTGACCTGATGAGCGCATAGTCGAGATTGCCGTCCTTGGCATAGACCGAAACCTCAAAATTGCCGCGGGCAAGCAGTCCTTCGATATGGCTGTCGGCCCAGTCCGACGGCAGTGCCGGCAGCAGGTTTATGACGCCTGTATGGCTCTGCATGAAGAGCTCGGCTATGCCTGCGGTGCCACCGAAGTTGCCATCGATCTGGAATGGCGGATGCACGTCCCAGAGATTGTCGGATGTGCCCTGACGGAGAAGATTCTTGAAGAGCGTATAGGCGTGGTCGCCGTCGAAAAGTCGCGCCCAGTGGTTGAGCTTCCATCCCATGCTCCATCCGGTGGCAGCGTCGCCACGTTCGCGCAGGGTCTGGCGTGCGGCGTCGGCGAGCACGGTGTCGGTCATGGCGTTGATGGTGCGTCCGGGATGCAGTCCGAAGAGGTGGTTGGTGTGACGGTGACGGTCGTTGGGATCGTCTATGTCGTCGGTCCACTCCTGCAGCTGTCCGTGGCTGCCTACCTGATAGGGCCTGATGCTGTCGAGAAGTCCCTGCCACTCTTTGACCGACTGCGGGTCGGTGTCGAGCGTGCGGGCTGCCTCGATGGCGTCGAGCAGTATCTCGCGGGTGACGGCGTTGGCATATGTGGCTCCGAGGTCGCACTCCCCGTGTTCGGGCGAGTAGCTCGGGGCGGTGGTATACGTGGAGCCGCTCTTGTAGAGGAGATCGGATGCGAAGTCGGCGCTCGACTTTATGATGGGATATCCCACCTCGCGGAGCCAGTCGGTGTCGCGGGTATAGTCGTAATATTCCCAGATCTGCGATGCAAGCCACGGGCCGGCGCTGGGATTGTAGTTCCAGCTCATCTGTCCGGAGTTGAGCGGAGCGGTGAATCCGAATATGTTGGCGGAGATGCTTGCGGTCCATCCTCTTGCGTTCCAGTAGTCGCGGGCTGTGGCCTCACCCGGCTTGACGAGGCCGCGGATATAGTCGATATAGGGCTCGAAACATTCGAGCAGATTGGTCGATGTGGCCGGCCAGTAGTTCATCTGCACGTTGATGTTGTTGTGGTAGTCCACTCGCCACGGGCCGTCGATGTTGTTGTGCCATAGTCCCTGCAGGTTGGCTGGCATGGTGCCCGGGCGCGATGACGATATGAGGAGATAGCGACCGAAGTTGAAATATGTCTCTTCGAGACCATGGTCGGCGGCGCTGTCACGGTAAGCGGCAAGGCGGCGGTCGGTGGGCAGCGGAGCGGGCCGCTCCTGACCGGGATTGATGGCGAGGCGCACTCTGCCGTAGAGGCCGAGATAGTCGTCGAGATGGTCGGCGTAGAGCCTGTCGTAGCTCTTGCGCGATGCGGCGTCGATGATCTTGTTGACGGTCACTGCGGGATCACCTCCGGCAAAGGCTTTGGCGTCGGTCGGATCGGGGTCGAGGTTCATGCGGTAGTCGGTGTCGCCGGCTATGAGGAATTCCACGTCGTCGGCTCCGCTGACGGTGAGCGTGCGCGACTCGGGATCAGCCTTGACGGTGCCCTCGCCGCTTACCTTTGCCTCCACGCGCATCGCCCAGCGCATGCCGTTGTTGTCGAGATGTCCCTGATACAGGAGGCTGTTGGAGCCCTCGGCGGTCACTTTGTCGACCGTCTGGGGAGTGGCGAATGTCAGCTCAAGGTTCTGCGCTCCCCCCTCCGACTGGAAGCGCCATACCATGACGCTGTCGGGATAAGAGCAGAAATAGCGGCGCGCATATCTGACGCTGTCGGCCGTAAAGCTCACCAGAGCCACCGATTTGTCGATGTTGAGCACGCGGCGGTAGTCGCTCACTTTGGATTCGTCGATGGAGGTGGCCACGAGGATCTCGCCCATCTCGGTGTAGGTGCCGAACACGTTGCGGTCGTAGTCGACCGTTCCGCGGAATTCTCTCGACACCATGCGTCCGGCCTCCTCGTTTTCTCCTTTTTCAAGCAGCTGGCGGATGGAATCGAGCGTGGCGGGATCGACCTTGCGGTTCATCGCCCAGTAGCGTTCGGGCCCGGTTCCCGGGCCTCCCATCCAGAGTGTCTTCTCATTGATGACCACTCGTTCGCGTGCTACGGATCCGAGTATCGAGCCTCCAAGAGAGCCGTTGCCGATGGGGAGCGAGCGTGATTCCCACTCGCGGTCGGGATTGGCGCTGGCCGAGAAGTCGCTGATCAGCCACGGCTCGCTTGTCCGGGATGATGTCGGGGTGTCGAACCAGATGGAGTTGCCGGCGATGTAGTCGTCGGCGGTTGGCATCGGAGCTTTTTGTCCTGCGCATCCGGCCGCGGCCGCTGCGGCAGTCAGAGCCATCGCTGCTGAAAATGTCTTGAAAGTCATGCTTTGATATGTTTTTTCATGGAGCAGTGCCCCGGGTTTGTTTATTTGCGAATTTACTGAATGCCTGCCGATCCGGCAGTCGGGTTAATGTTTTTTTATGGCCTTATCGCTGTTGTGGCGCAGTTTCGCTACAATATGGGGAGCTATCAGCGCGTAGCCGTCGTCGTTGGGGTGAAGTCCGTCGCGAAACAGCCGCTCCTGGATCTTTCCGTCGGGGCCGAGAAGCTCCACTCCGGGATTGATGTACTGACACCCCTTGTCGGCAGCAAGACTTTCGAGCGATCGATTGATCTCTTCCACAAGCGGCTCTCGGCCGCGCCGGGGCAGTAGTCCGCCGAGTATGATCCTTGCCTGCGGCTGCCGCCGGCCTATGGCTTCGATGAGCTGTCCGATGCCATCGACGATCTCGGCAGGAGTATTGAACGCCAGATTGTTGGTGCCGATCATCACTACGATGTTGTCGGCTTCAGTCCCGTCGAGCTCGCCGTGATACACCCGCCAGAGCACGTTCTCTATTTTGTCCCATCCGCATCCCATGTTGGCGAAGCCCTCGGGCTCCATGTATTTCCGCCAAGTCTCGGGGCCGCTTTTCCGGCGGCTGCCGGGTTCGCCTCCCCAGTATTGTACTATGGAATTGCCTATAATGAGATTGGCCGGCTTCACGCTGTCGATGTAGCGGCATATGTCGAGATGGCGCTGATGCCAGTCGTAGGTGCCTATGTCGCGCCGCTGGCTGACGGCCACCGTGGTAGTGGCCCGGCCTTCCGGCATGTCAAGAATCTCCCTCGCCTTGTTCTCGATGGTTACGGCCTGGCGGCGTGAGTCGGCTGCGCCTAAATAGTGCAGTCCCTCTGTGCCGGCTTCGATGAGGGAGTCGCAGGCAGGGCGCAGAGAGTTGTAGCGGTCGACCACCATGACGGGAACTTTTGAGCCGGCACGGCGCAGTCGGCCTATGGCGGAGATTATGGCCGAGGCCTGAGCGTTGCCGTTTCCGGCGCCGGCTAAGTCGAATATGCAGAGACGCGGTGCGGAGACGCCGATGAGCTCTGTCACGGCGTCAACATCCATACTCTGGCCGTCAGCCGCGAGACTGACCACCGGCAGATCCAGATTGCGCTGCAGATCCGGGGCCCAGTCAAGGGTCGCGCGGCCGTCGCTGCAAATGCCGACAGATATTATCGGACGCTTGTTGTCGGCGGGAGCGAATCTGATTTTCGACTGATGTGGAACTCCGAGTTCCAGACTTCCGACTCTTGAGGACGGCAGAAAATAACGGTACTCGCAGTCGGGCAGGAGATCGGCCGCCAGCCCGTCGCTGACGAAAAGGCCGTCAGAGGCTTGAGGACAACGGTGCCATGCACCGTCGCGATCCACGCGGAAGAGCTCGCCAATATCCGATCTGTCGCCTGCGGCAGCCGATATCCTGACTCTGATTTCGTTCGCATCGGTAAAAAAGCTTACGCTCAGACCGTCGGCTGTCAGCCACTGTTCTCTCAGCGAGGAATTCATCGCGGCCAGTGTGCTTTGGGGGAGCCGCAGATAGGTGCCTGAGGCTCCGGGCGCCTGATTCCGCACTGTCGGGAAACCCGCTTCCAGCGGATTGTGCCATACGGTGGAGTCGGGCTGCGTGGCCGCGCGGGTCGTGAGGCCGATACCGATGGTCATGACTATGGCCATTATCGTTTGCAGCGTGCGGGAATTAGTGGTGTTCATTGCTGGTATGATGGTTGTTCGGATAATGATCGGCTCGTCTCTCCCGGCTTTATGCTTTATGGCTGCCGGGAACAGATTCCGCTGTCAGAGGCAAAATTAGTGATTGTGCGATGAAAATGCAATACATGTCGTGCCGCTTGATGCGATAATCGGTATTTCTGAGGGCATGAAACGTAAAAAAATATTAAATACCGAGGATGTTTGAGGATTTCCATTAATTTTGCAGCTAATAAAAATCTTATCTCTTAAATCAAATCCACGATGGTAAACAGCAAGCCTTATGTGATCGGTATCGACATGGGTGGCACCAATACGGTGTTCGGTATTGTCGACGCACGCGGTGTGGTCCTCACCAGCGACTCGATCAAGACAAAAAAACATTCCAATATCAACGACTATATCGACGAGCTCTATACGGAGACCATGAGGCTTGTTCGCGCTATCGACGCCGAAGGCAAGATTTTCGGTATCGGCGTGGGCGCCCCTAATGCCAATTATTTCACCGGCATGATCGAGGACGGCGTCAATCTTCCCTGGCCTACCCCCGTGCCTTTCGCGCAGCTCCTCTCCGATAAGTTCGGGATTCCTGTCGCCATCACCAACGACGCCAACGCCGCTGCTATCGGTGAAATGACCTATGGTGCGGCACGCGGACTGAAAGATTTCATCATGATCACGCTCGGCACCGGAGTGGGCAGCGGCATAGTCATCAACGGACAGCTCGTGTATGGCCACGACGGTTTCGCCGGAGAGCTCGGCCACGTGATAGTGAAACGCAATAACGGCCGTCTCTGCGGATGCGGACGCGCCGGATGCCTGGAGACATATTGCTCGGCCACCGGTGTGTCCCGTACGGCCCGCGAGTTCCTTGAGATACGAACAGAGCCGTCGGTGCTCCGCGACATACCTGTCGACGCCATCACCTCCAAGGATGTCTACGACGCAGCCATGAACGGTGACAAGATCTCCAAAGAGATATTCGAATATACCGGCACGATACTGGGCGAGGCTCTGGCTGACTTCACGGCTTTCTCGTCGCCCGAGGCGTTCGTGCTTTTCGGCGGACTCGCCAAAAGCGGCGAGCTCCTGCTCAAACCGCTCCGTGAATCTATGGAGCGCAACATGCTCAGCATTTACAAGGGCAAGGTAAAGGTGCTCCTTTCGGAGCTGCGCGAAGCCGATGCCGCAGTGCTGGGCGCCAGTGCTCTCGGCTGGGAAGCCAAGCCGGCCACGACTCCCGTGACCCCCGCATCGGCCGCTCCGGCCGCTCCGCAGGCCTGATGCCGCCGAAGCGCTTCAACGACTACTTTTTGTGTAAAGAATCATAAGTTTAGTTAAATGGCATGTCCCCTTACGACCGTGAGGCCGTAGGGGGATGTTCTTTGTGTGACCGGTTGGGCGATCTGAACCCGGTCAAGGCTTTACGGGAGCGGATGCCACGATGTTGATCCCCTGCAGCCGGAGGACTCCGTCGTCGAGCAGGCGCCGAAGTGTCGGGATCAGCTCTTTGACAGGCACCCGCAATTGTGAGGCCATGTAGTCGGCCGTATGGCCTCCGGGCTGAGAAGCGAGGTAGAGGATGGCCTGTTGGACTGAAGCGCCGGCATGACGTGAGGCATCGGATTCGCTGCGCTGCCTTCGGCATATGTCGCACCGGCCGCACGGGCTGGCATCGCTTTCGCCGAAATAGCGCAGCATGCGGGCAACGCGGCAACCGGACGCGTCGAAGACGAAAGATGCCATGGCGTTGAGGCGACGCTTCATGACCTCACGACGCCGTTCATATACGCTGACAGGTATCTGAAGGTAGCGTTGCTCGTCGCGTGAGGTCAGAAAATAGATATAAGGCCTGTTGGATGCGGGGACGTAGCTCGCTATATGGTGCCGGCCAAGAGAAAGAAGCGACTGGTATACCTCGTCGGGCGTCAGACCGAGGCGGCGCGCCATCTGGGTTTCGCTGATGTCGACAAAGTCGGCGAACAGTCCGGTGTAGGTGCGCAGCAGCAGCTGCAGCACCGCGTCGTCGCGCGGATCGAGCCTGAGGCCGTAGAGCTCGTCGCGGCGCAGGGTGATCATGATTCTTGCGCGTGAAGCCACATCGTCGACATATTGCCAGTAGCCTGAACGTGCAAGCAGCTCTATGGCGCTGCGCGTCATCCGCGGCTGACGGTGAAACCGGCGGCAGAATTCTTCGAGGTCAAACTCGTAGACGGCGTTGTATCCGTCGCCCACGGCTATGCCGAGCGACACGCATACCTGTGAGTAGATCTCCTTGATGAAGTCGCGCGGAGGGAACGCTTCGCTCAGACGCCGCATCAGAGTCGCGTGGTCGTGGCGAGAGGCGATTACGAGAGCAAACGATGGCTTGCCGTCGCGTCCCGCTCTGCCTGCTTCCTGGTAATATTCCTCAAGCGAAGGGGGCAGATCGTAATGGATGACGAGCCTTACGTCGGGCTTGTCGATGCCCATGCCGAAAGCGTTGGTAGCCACCATCACTCTTGTCTGGCCCTCTTTCCACTGCTTCTGGCGCTCGTTTTTCTCTTCGATTTCGAGACCGGCGTGATAATGTGCGGCCGATATCCCCTCGTTGCGGAGCATGTCGGCTATCTCGCTGGTGCGTCGGCGCGAGCGCACGTAGACGATGGCTGATCCGGCCGTGGAGCGGAGCGCCTTGAGAAGCAGACCCTCCTTGTGGTCGGCCATGCGCACTATGTAGGAAATGTTGGGACGTGCGAAACTGGCGGTGAACACCGTGCGGCCTTCGAATCCGAGCCGATCCATTATATCGGCACGCACTTCGGGAGTGGCCGACGCTGTCAGAGCGAGCAACGGCGCCGCAGGGAAGAGGGTGCGGAGTCGTGAGATGTTCAGGTAGGAGGGTCGGAAATCATACCCCCACTGCGATATGCAATGGGCCTCGTCGACTACGATGAGGCTTACATCCATGTGGCGCAGCGTGTCGAGAAACGTCTCGCTCTGCAGTTTTTCAGGAGAGAGGTACAGAAATTTCGCGTGGCCGGCGTTGCATCGGTCCACTCCGAGCTTGTGCTCCGCACGCGTGAGGCCGGAGTGGAGGCACACGCCGCGGATGCCGCGTCGCGCCAGATTCTCCACCTGATCGGTCATGAGCGAAATGAGCGGCGTCACGACCACTGTGATTCCAGGCAGCATCAGTCCCGGCACCTGGAATGTCAGCGATTTGCCTCCGCCGGTGGGGAGCAGCCCGAGGGTGTCGTGGCCTGCGAGCACGGAAGCGATTATCTCGCCCTGCAGAGGCCTGAAGGATTCATATCCCCAGTAGCGGCGGAGCGTTTCTTCGGGCGTGGCTGATGGCGTGGTATCCCGGAGATTCATTCGGGGATGCGGATGTCTTTGATGAGGAGCTGTATGGCTCCCCCCGATGCCTGATGCTTGTTGTCCTCGATGGTGAAGGCTATGTCAAAAGGCTTCCGCGAATGGATGTAGTCGAAGTGTTGCGCCATGTTGAAGGCTATGCAGTTGAATACTTTGCCCGAGGTGTCGTCGACCAGTTCGAGCTTTATGTGTTCAAGGTTTTTGCCGACCAGCTTGCTCGTGCCGAAATCCATCACCGAGCGTGTGCAGAACACCGGTTTCTGATTGCCCGGCCCGAATGGATTGAACCGTCGCAGCGTGGCCACAAATTCGCTCGTGATCTGCGCGAACGTGATCTGCGCGTCGATATCGAGCAGCGGTGTCATCTGTCCCGGAAGGATGTTGGCGGCGACGTATTCTTCGAATCGCCGGGTGAATTCGGGTATGTTTTCCTCTTTGAGCGACAGGCCAACGGCGTAGGTGTGGCCGCCGAAGTTCTCAAGGATGTCGCGGGTGGCCTCTACGGCCTTGTAGACGTCGAAGCCCTGTACGGAGCGCGATGATCCGGTAGCCATGCCGTTGTTGAGTGTCAGCACCACGGCCGGCTTGTAATAAAGCTCCGTCAGGCGCGAGGCCACGATGCCTATGATGCCGCGGTGCCAGTCTTTGTTGTAAATGACAATGGATTTCTTGTCGGAACAGTCCTCGCCACGGGCCTCCAGGATGGCGTTGGCCTCCTCGGTGATGCGTTTGTCGAGCTCCTTGCGGTCCTGGTTGTAGCGGTCGATCTCCTTGCCTTTTTCATGAGCCTCGGCCGAATCGCGCGCCACAAGCAGGTCGACGGCCTCGCGTCCGCTCTGCATGCGTCCTGAAGCGTTGATGCGGGGCCCGATCTTGAATATGACGTCGGAAATAGTGATCTCCCGGCCGCTGAGGCCGCAGATCCTTATGATGGCCCTGAGCCCGAGGTTGGGATTGGAATTAAGACGCCGCAGACCGTGGTAGGCCATGATACGGTTCTCGTCGACCATCGGCACTATGTCGGCGGCGATGCTTACGGCCACAAGGTCGAGCATGCACTCCAGCTCGGCGCCGGGTATGCCGTTGGATATGGCGAAAGCCTGCATGAACTTGTAGCCTACGCCACACCCTGAGAGGTGGGAGCATGGATATGTGCTCCCTTCGAGCTTGGGGTTGAGTATGGCTACGGCGTCGGGCAGACGGTCGTCGGGGACATGGTGGTCGCAGATGATGAAGTCGATGCCGAGAGTGCGGGCATAGTCTATCTCCTCGATGGCCTTTATGCCGCAGTCGAGTATGATCACGAGGCTGACCCCCTGAGAGGCTGCGTAGTCGATGCTACGCTTTGAAATCCCGTAGCCTTCGTCGTAGCGTGTCGGGATGTAATATTCAACGTTGGAGTAGAAGTTGCGCAGATAACGGTAGACGAGTGCTACGGCTGTAGTGCCGTCAACGTCGTAGTCACCGTAGACCATGATTCTCTCCTTTGCTCCCATGGCTTTGTTGAGACGGGCCACAGCCTTGTCCATGTCGGGCATGAGGAACGGATCGTGAAGATCCTTGAGCGATGGATGGAAGAAATGTTCTGCCTCGTCGACCGAGCTGATGCCGCGCTGTACGAGCAGCCGGCTTATCGGCGGACAGGCTGCATAGCGCTTAGAGAGTCGTGACTCGTAGCTCTGCTCTTCTGACGAAAGGGTTGAATAGTTCCATTTGCTTGTCATTTATGTTTTTATTTTTTTTATTTCCTTTCAGCGCGCACAATGCGCGTGGATGTCATCGCCGCCACAGGCGGGCGATACAGCCTTGTCAGAGGGGAGCGGGGAGCGTCGGGGGTAGTCGGCTGAGAGTGGAGAGTACAGCCTGCCCCATGTCGCAAAATTAAATAATCCGGCCCGATTTACCAAGTCCGTTAAGGTTATTTATAAAATCGGGCGGAGTGTCGTCGGATGGTGGTCAGAGGCGGCCTTTTGAGATGAGTTTCAGGGATAAAAGACTTGTAAATAAGGTTATATAAGCTTATATAATTTATATTACTATCTAATTTACATAAAATGCCGAGCAGGCGCCGTGCCGGGGTTTGCCCGGCTCGGCGCCTGCTTCAGCATGATTGTGTTATGGCTTGATGCGTGGAGATCAGTCCACGTATTTTTTCACGATTACGGTGGCGTTGTGTCCTCCGAAGCCGAAAGCGTTGGAGAGCGCTGCGCGCACCTCGCGTTTCTGGGCTTTGTTGAAGGTGAAGTTAAGGGTATAGTCGATATCCTCGTCTTCGTCGCCCTCCTCGTGGTTGATGGTCGGGGGTACGATGTCCTCTTCTACGGCCTTGATGCTGAAGAGGGCCTCAAGGGCTCCCGTAGCGCCGAGCAGATGGCCTGTCATCGACTTGGTGGAGCTGATGTTGAGCTTGTAAGCTGCCGGGCCGAAAAGATCGACGATGGCCTTGACTTCGCTCTTGTCGCCCACGGGGGTCGATGTGCCGTGAACGTTGATGTAGTCGATGTCGTCCACTGTCATGCCGGCGTCGTCGAGCGCGGCCTTCATCGAAAGCTTTGCGCCGAGTCCTTCGGGATGCGTGGCGGTGAGGTGATATGCGTCGGCGCTCATGCCTCCGCCGGCTACCTCGCAGTAGATCTTGGCTCCGCGTGCCTTGGCGTGCTCGAGCTCCTCAAGGATGAGCACTGCCGATCCCTCGCCCATGACGAATCCGTCGCGGCTCTTGCTGAAGGGGCGTGAGGCTGTCTCGGGGGAGTCATTGCGTGTGGAGAGGGCGTGCATCGAGTTGAAACCGCCCACTCCGGCGGGATAGATGGCTGCTTCGGCGCCGCCGGTGACGAAAGCGTCGGCTTTGCCGAGGCGGATCAGGTTGAATGCGTCGATTATGGCGTTGTTGGACGATGCGCAGGCCGATACTACGCCGTAGTTGGGGCCGTGGAACTCATACTCCATCGACACATGACCCGACGCAATGTCGGCGATCATCTTGGGGATGAAGAAGGGGTTGTATTTGGGGCCGTTGGCTTCGTTGAGGGCATAATAGCCGGCTTCCTCCTCGAATGTGTGGAGGCCGCCGATACCAGCTGCGACGATGACACCGATGCGGTTGCGGTCGAGGTTGGGCGCCTCAAGGATATTGCTGTCGGCCACTGCCTGACGGGCGGCTACCAGCGCATACTGCGCATAAAGGTCGAGCTGACGGAGCTTCTTGCGGTCGATGTGGTCGGCGCCGTTGAAGTCCTTTACCTCGCAGGCAAACTGGGTCTTGAATTTCGAAGCGTCAAAATGAGTGATGGGTGCGGCGCCGCTCTTGCCGGCTTTGGCGGCCTCCCAGGTGGCGGCTACGTCATTGCCCAGCGGAGTGATGGCTCCGAGTCCGGTCACTACAACTCTCTTTAATTCCATTCTTGTCTATCTCTGTGTGGATTGGTTGGCTGTTGGATATTAGCCCTGGCGGCGTCCTGGCGGAGCCGCGAAGGGATCGGGGAGATTTAGGGCGTCAGGTATTTGCGGGGATGTGGTGTAAATAACGCCCAAGCGGCACACCGTCAACAGGGAGGAGATGCGCCGCGTGCGTATGGCCCCTGACGGGGCTGTAGGGTGATGGATGAAGGGGAAATTACTTGCCCTCTTCAGCCTTCTCGATGTAGCTGATGGCGTCGCCTACGGTGGCGATGGTCTGAGCCTGGTCGTCGGGGATGGTGATGCCGAACTCCTTCTCGAACTCCATGATGAGCTCTACGGTGTCAAGGCTGTCAGCGCCAAGGTCCTGGGTGAAGTTAGCGGTTTCGGTCACTTCGTTCTCGTCAACGCCGAGCTTGTCGACGATGATAGCTTTAACGCGGGATGCGATTTCTGACATTTTTTCTGATTTTATGATTAGTGATTTCTAATTTGCGGTGCAAAGTAAGCGATTTTTCTCCGAATTATAAAACTTTCAGGCTATAAACTGACTGTCATGTGCTATTTTTGTCAGTTTTTATGTCCTTTGCGGGGCTTTTGGAGCGTCGGAGGGCTTCTTGAGGCCCAGCAGAGGCGCTATAGCCTGATCCCAAATCCGGGAGGTGGCTCCGAGCTGGCTCCTTACGTAGTCGCCGGCCGCTTTGCCTGATTTCTGCAGGAATGCGCTGTCGGTGGAGAGGCTCTGCAGGATGTCGTCGAGAGTAGTGCGGTCGGTGTAGCAGAATCCTCCTCCGCAGGCGAGCAGATCGGCGGCTTCCTTGAATTTGTCGTGGCGCGGGCCGAATACGACGGGTATGCCGTAGACGGCGGCTTCGTTGATATTGTGGATGCCTGTGCCGAATCCTCCGCCGATGAGGGCTGCCGATCCGTAGCGGTAGAGGCTCGCGAGCTTGCCGAAGCAGTCGACGATAAGGCAGCGGGCGTCGCCGGGATCGCGGCCGGCTTCAAGCTCCGAAAGCATCACGGCTCCGCCTGCGATACGGCCCCGGAGCGCTTCGAGCCGGGCTGCGTCGAATTCGTGGGGGGCTATGATGAGGCGAGTGGTGGAGGGCGCTTCGTTGAACCAGCTGATATAATGATCTTCGTCGGCCGGCCAAGAGCTGCCCGCTATGAGGGTGAACGAGGAGTCTTCAACGAAACGCTCCACGCAGGGCATGTCGACAGTGGTGTTGAGTATGTCGGTGACGCGGTCGAAGCGCGTATCGCCGGCCACTGTTGCGTCGCAGCATCCGATGCCGGAGAGCAGGCGACGTGACGCCTCGTCCTGCACGAAGATGTGGGTGAAGCAGCGAAGCATGCGCCGGAACTGACCTCCCCAAGGCTTGAAAAATATCTGCCGCGGGCGGAAGATAGCTGATATCAGGTAGGTAGGCACCTCCATCCGCTGCAGCTCTCCGAGGAGGTTGCCCCAGAACTCATACTTGACAAATACGGCGGCTGTCGGGCGCACTGTCTCGACGAAGCGTCGCGCGAGGCGGGGCGTATCGGCCGGAAGATAGCATACGATGTCGGCGCCGCGGTAGTTTTTTCTGACTTCGTAGCCCGAGGGGGAGAAGAATGTGAGCACGATGCCTGTATGGGGGCTCTCGCGGCGCAGCCGTTCCATCAGCGGACGTCCCTGCTCGAATTCGCCGAGCGAAGCGGCGTGGATCCACACGTAGCGGCGTCCGGGCTGGAGCGCCGACGCGAGGGTGGGGAACGTCAGCCGGCGTCCGTCGCGTATGCGGGCTGCCTTCGGGTTGCGCATGGCGGCGGCCTTTATGCCGATGTCGTAGAGACGTATTGCCAGATTGTAAAGAGCGTTCATCGCGGGCTCGCTGTGGCGTTATTTGATGGCCGATATGCCGCGACGGATGCGGGCCGTCGTCTCGTCGGGGCCGAGAAGCTCGGTGATGTCAAACATGTGGGGGCCTTTGCATTCGCCTACGACCGTCAGGCGGAAGGCGTTCATGACATTGCCCAGATGATAGCCCTTGGAGGCTATCCATTCGAGCACTATCGGCTCGGCGTCGGCGCTCTTCCATGACTTCAGGCCGCCGAGCACTCCGATGAGCTCCTCCATGATGGCGGGCATCTGCTCGCTCCAGCGTTTTCTGACCGCTTTCTCGTCGTAAGCCTCCGGGGCCTTGAAGAAGAAGCCTGCATGATCCCAGAGCTCGCTGACGAAGTTGACGCGGCTCTTCACCATGCCGACGGCACGGGCTATGTATTCGTCGGTGAAGTCGGCCGGATTGACGCCGTGCGCCTCCATTACGGGCTTGAAGCGCTCGGCGAGCTCGGCGTCGGGGATCAGCTGGAGATATTTGTGGTTGAACCATTTGCCCTTCTCGAAGTCGAAGCGGGCGCCCGAACGCGAGCAATGGTCGAACGAGAATGATTCGATCAGCTCGTCCATGCTCATGATTTCGCGGTCGTCGCCGGGATTCCATCCGAGAAGCGCCAGGAAGTTGACGACGGCCTCGGGCAGGTAGCCGCTTTCGCGGTAGCCGGTCGATATGGCGCCGGTCGAGGGATCGGTCCATTGCAGGGGGAAGACGGGGAAGCCGAGGCGGTCGCCGTCGCGCTTGCTGAGCTTGCCCTTGCCGTCGGGCTTCAGCAGCAGGGGCAGATGCACGAACTGCGGGGCGGTGTCGCTCCATCCGAAAGCTTCGTAAAGAAGCACGTGGAGCGGAGCCGACGGGAGCCATTCCTCGCCGCGGATCACGTGGGTGACCTCCATCAAATGGTCGTCGACGATGTTGGCCAGATGGTAGGTGGGGAGGTCGTCGGCACTCTTGTAGAGCACTTTGTCGTCGAGCACCGAGGAGTTGATGGTCACTTTGCCGCGCAGCAGGTCGTCGACTGTGACGTCGCGGCCCGGTTCTATCTTGAAGCGCACCACGTAGGGGGTGCCTGCGGCTATCAGCCGCTCCACCTCGTCGGCCGGCATGGTCAGCGAGTTGCGCATGCGTCCGCGGGTCGAGGCGTCATACTGGAAATTGGGCGTGGCCTGACGGGCGGCTTCGAGTTCGGCGGGAGTGTCGAACGCTATGTAGGCTTTGCCGGCGTCGAGCAGACGGCGCGTGTGCTCGCGGTAGATGTCGCGGCGCTCGCTCTGCTTGTAGGGGCCGTAGGCGCCTCCCTCTCTTACGCCCTCGTCGATCCTGATTCCGAGCCAAGCCAGGGCCTCGTTGATGTAGTCCTCGGCTCCGGGCACGAAACGCTGCGAGTCGGTATCCTCGATGCGGAGTATCATGTCGCCCCCTGTCTGGCGGGCGAAAAGGTAGTTATAGAGAGCCGTGCGCACGCCTCCGATGTGGAGGGGGCCTGTCGGCGAGGGAGCGAAACGCACCCTGACTTTACGCTGCTGTGTCATCTCGATCAGTGTCAGTTGGGAAATTGAGCTGCAAAGTTACGAAAAAAAGCGATATTACCGTAATACCGCTTTCTTATTAATGCTTTGCAGCCAGCCGGAGGCTGTGTCAGAGGAGCAAGGCGGCTCCCGCCGTCCATGATTTGAAGCGGGGCGAAGAGCCCTGGAGCACGTCGCAGGGGGAGTAGCGGAAGAAGAGTCCCACATCGCCGCATACGCGGGCGTTGACCATGAAGTCGACCGAGAGCTTACGGAGGCCTACGCCGCGGTGGAAGTCCTTGCCGCGGTGGTCGTCGGCGTCGGTCCAGGTGGTCTTGATGCTGCCGTAGGCGTTATAGGCCGGTATTATGCCGGCGCCGAGCCGGAAGCGTGTGCCGCATACGTGGAAGGGGAATGTGTGTTCGTAGATCATCGGCAGCTGCAGCGAGAAGGTGTGCAGGCGGCTCATCTGCGGTTTCACTCCTTCGGGGAATGCGTAGATGCCTGTGGAGTTGTCGCCGGTCTTGACGAAACGGCGGCCGGTGGTGGAGCGGTAGTTGCGCCAGGTGTATCCGAGGCCTATAGTGAATGCGTCGGGGCCGTCCCAGTATTTTATTCCCGGGAACATGAGCATCGATATCTCCAGCGATTTGGCCGGCTCGATGTTGATGGAGGCACCCGGGGCGCCGACGATGCCGAGTGACACGGAGCCTACTATCAAGTCGCTGCCGCTTTCCGACCGGTTGCGGCGCCCGATCCGGCCGGAAAAGATGCCGGAGCCCGACTTCACGCGGCGGTCGGTTGTCGTGCGCTGGGTGAATACGAGGGTGGTGTCGGGGCATTCCACACTGATGGTCACGGCGCCGGCGCTTTCGGCCACGATGACGCGCTGTGCGTTGCTGATGCCGGTGATGGTGTCGGGATCGGTGCTGGCCCACAGACCGGAGGCCGCGAGGAGCGCAAGCGATGATATGATGGTTCGTTTAGCTTTCATAGTCAGTCATATTAATAGGGTATGCATGTGATGGGGTCAGAATCCGATATTGAGGCCGGTCGACCACAGGGAGTATTCCGGTCCGGTCGAGCGGTGGAACATCCTGAAGGGCGAATAGCGCGCATACCAGCCGATCTCGCTGCCGAAGTTGAGTATGACAAGGCCGTCGACGGAGAAGGCCCGCTGATGCAGCCCCTTGTATTTGCGGCGGCATGACGTGCCGTCGGGGTCGGTCCATTTGGTCGATGCGCGGGTGTAGGTGTTCCACATGCCCACTACCCCTATCGCTATGCCTGTGGGGCCGACAAGGCGCTGCTTGAGCATCACCGGCAGCTGCAGGCCGAAGCTGCTGACCGACGAACTGACCGACCGCATCCCTTCGCCGTCGGGGGCGAGGAATATCCGGCCGTTGCCGCCATCTTCGATATGGTAGCCGCCGCCCACTTTCTGCATGCGGTGGAAGAAGCCGACGCCGATGGTCAGGGCCGTGCGGCGCGAGGGGCTGCGGAGTTCGGCTCCGGCTATCTGGCTTATGCCCCATTCCCAGCTTGTGCGTATCCCCTTGACGGCGTCGGAGGGCATCGAGGCGCCGACGTAGGCTCCTCTGACGGAGAAGGCGCGCCATGCCGCCCTCCTGTTTCTGCGGCGCGATGTCGCCGAGGCGTCGTTGTCGCGCAGGAAAGGCATGTCGATGTCGATCACCGGTTCGCGGCCGGAGTCGAGATTCTCGGCAAGGAAGTCGTAGTCGCTTCCCTCGCTTTTTACTTTGAGATGCAGTTTGCGGTCGCCGTTGCTGACCACTGTCACCGATGCGGGATTGTCGATCACCTTTATGGTGTCGGGCTGTGCCGGAGCTGCCGTAGCGGTGGATATCGCGGCTGTGAGAGCCGCAATGGTTGACAAGAGTTTCATTATTTCGATGTGATTTTGATTAGATTCTGTAATTGCCGGGCGGTGGCTTTACCCTCTATCGCGATCAGCACCACCCGGCGCCGCCCGTTCTGCGCCGGATTGCATACGAAGATCACGTAGCGGTTGAGGCCTTCTCCCGTTGGGGCGAGCGTCAGGAAGGCATACTTGATGCGGCCGTCGCGATAGCTCACCTCGCGCGACTTCGATGCGGCCATGTCGGCTTCCACGGCGCCGGCTATGGCGTCGAGCGTCGTGGCCGTCACGTCGGGAAGCGTCAGCGAATGGTATTCGCTGAGCCCGTAGCGGGTGAGGTCGCCACCTCTTATCACCGTCACTTCAGCGCCGGGCTCCGAGGAGTAGCGTTCGATCATCCGCGCCGACTCCGAGTGGTCGGCTCCTCTGGCGGCGGTGCAGGCCATGGCGAGAAATGCCGCCAGCAATATCAATCGGTATCTCATAGCTGTGAATTAATTTCGTTGAACTGGTCGGCCACCGAGGAGCGCATGTCGGCCTGCGCGCGGGCCACTTCGCCGAGCGTCGCCTCCATTATGCCCATCACCGCCTCGCGGTCGTCGATGCGCCGCTGGTCGACCAGCGCGTAGCATTCGTCGCCGGCGTCGGGGCTGAAGGTGATGGCCGCGTAGGTCAGTCCTGCGCCGACCATCAATGCTGCGGCGATGCGCATGGCCCGGCGCCATGCATCGCTGTCGGCCATGCCGGTCCGGCGGGGCCGCATCATCGCTGTGTAGGCGGCTACGGCCCGGTCGGCGTCGTGGTCATCGTCTGTCCGCTCCTCCGCGAGCAGCCTGCGCAGCTCCCTCTCCTCTTCGAGCGAGGTCAGTCCGGCGTAGTAGCGCTCGGTCAGACGGTTGATTTCCGTCGTGCTATGGTATGTCTGTCGGTTGTTGTCCATCGTTTCCTGTGGTTTTGTCATTTATGTCGTTTCGGCCCGTTGAGCTTCATGTATTCCTCTCTTATGGTGCGCCGCGCGCGGCTCAGGATAGTGCGCACGTTGGCTTCGGTCAGTCCGAACCGCTCGGCGATCTCCTCCATAGGCCATTCGTCGGCGTCGCGCAGGCGCAGTATCTCGCGGTCGCGCGGGTTGAGGCGGGTGGCCATCAGGCGGTCGACCTCTTCGAAGAGGGCGCAGGAGTAGTCTGACGGGTCGGACAGGTCAGGCATTTCCGATGCCTCGCCGTCGCCCTGTCTGACGGCCCTGCGACGCAGCAGGTCGATACTCGCGTTGCGCACCGATATCACCGTGGCTCCGCGGGCATGGCATTCGTCGCTGAGGCTTCCGGCGCGGCTCCAGAGCCCCACGAAGGCGTCCTGCAGGGCATCGACGGCATCGTCGTCGTTGCCCAGTATCTGCCTCGCCGAGGCCAGCAGGCGCTGGCGCATGGCCATGAATGTGGATGTCAGCTGTCGGGGATCCATTCTGATAGTGATACGCACCTTGCCGGTGATTTGTGACAAAGTTAACCAAAAAAATTTGAGGATCGGAGCCATCGGAGCTATCGGAGTCATCGGAGGGATCGGAAAAAATCGGAGCCATCGGAGCAGCCTTCGCGGCCTCTTTCCGATAGCTCTGATAATTCCGATAATTCCGATCCCTCCGATCCCTCTGATCCCTCCGATTACTCCGATCCCTCCGGGCGGTCGGAGAGGAGGCGCTTGAGGTAGGGGGTGGGGCGGCTGTCGTAGGCGCGGCGCAGGAGGGTGGCGGCGCTGTCGGGGCGGCCGAGAGCGCGCAGGGCCAGGCCGGCGTCGACCATCGAGCGCCATTGCAGCGTGGGCGCTCCGTAGCGGCGCACTGCGGCGCTGTCGGCGGCGATCTCCAGCCAGGTGCGCGCGGCCGCCCCGATGTCGCCCTGCCCGAGCTGACCGTCGGCGAGAGCGAAGAGCCACGCCGGCGCTCCGGGTTGTCCGGCCAGCATCGCGCGTGCGTACCTTTCTATAGCCTGCGGATCGCGCCGGGCTGTGTAGTAGCGCAGCAGCGCGGCGTCGACAATGCGGCTCATCCAGGGCTCGCTTTCCGCGGCCGCCTTCAGAAAGCGCTCATAGATGCCGGCGTGGCCCAGGGCAATGCTCTCGCGTCCCACGGAGATGATGAGCGAGTCGACCGGCACTCCCGCCCGCAGCGCCCGGTGGAGGAGCATCATCTGTTCGGTGACAGCCACGGGCCGCAGACTGTCGCGCATGGCAGCCGAGGTGATGGCTCTGGCGTAGCAGTCGGTGCGCTGCGGGTGGCGGTCGATCAGCAGGCCGTACATCGCCGCAGCGTTGGCCCACTCGCCCGCGCGGTAATGGCGGGCCGCCTTCTGCTCCACGGCGTCGGCCGCCGCCGTAGCGGCTCCGAGCAGCAGCGACAGCAGTGTCAGGGTGATGATTCGTCGCATGGCTATGATCCGTTTTGTGCGATTTATGATTTCTGTCAAAAAACGCGCTGTGACAAGCAATTTGCAAGGCATTGCGCATCTAAACCACGAGGTTTTATTGTTGTTAACAAAAAATACGCTACTTTTGTCGGTAGGTAACTACTCACCTATAGTGAGCTGACAAAGTCAGAGGTTAGTCGACCTTT
>CALHWU010000070.1 GCA_938039795.1 uncultured Muribaculaceae bacterium | reverse complement strand
TGTCAGCTGTCCGCCCTCGTCGTAGCCCACGTATCCCGGAGGCGCTCCGACGAGCCTCGACACGGTGTGTTTCTCCTGATATTCGCTCATGTCTATGCGCGTCATCATGTTCTCGTCGTCGAAGAGATATTCAGCCAGAGCCTTGGCGAGCTCGGTCTTGCCCACACCGGTGGTGCCGAGGAATATGAACGAGCCGATAGGGCGGCGCGGGTCGTTGAGGCCGGCGCGGCTGCGGCGCACGGCGTCGGCTATGGCGCGTATGGCGTCCTCCTGCCCGACCACGCGTCCGTGGAGCTCCTCTTCAAGATGCAGCAGTTTCTCTTTCTCGCTCTGCACCATTTTGTTGACCGGTATACCGGTCCATCGGCTTACTACGTCGGCTATGTCCTCGGCGTCGACCTCCTCCTTGATCAGAGCTTTCTCGCCCTGCATCATGGCGAGCTGTTCCTGTATCTGCTTGTTCTCGGCCTCCTTCTGCTGCACTTTAGAGTAGCGGATCTCCGCAACTTTGGCATAGTCGCCCTCGCGCTCGGCTCGTTCGGCCACGAAATTGAGCTGCTCGATGTCGATCTTGTTCTGCTGTATGCGGTTGATCAGGTCTTTCTCCGCTTTCCATTTGGCGGTGAATTCCTTCTCCTCCTCGCGCATCTGTGCGAGATCCTTCTCGATCTCCTTGACCTTCTCGCTGTCGCCTTCGCGCTTGATGGCCTCGCGTTCGATCTCCTTTTGTGCGATCATGCGGGTGATCTCGTCAAGCGCCTGCGGCACGGAGTCCATCTCCAGACGTAGCTTCGAAGCGGCCTCGTCCACCAGGTCGATGGCCTTGTCGGGGAGGAAACGGTCGGTGATATAGCGCTCCGAGAGCTGCACGGCGGCTATGATCGCTTCGTCGCGGATACGCACCTTGTGGTGGTTTTCGTAGCGCTCCTTAAGGCCGCGCATGATCGCAATGGCGCTCATCTCGTCGGGCTCGTTGACCATCACTTTCTGGAACCGGCGTTCGAGCGCCTTGTCCTTCTCGAAATACTTCTGATACTCGTCGAGCGTGGTGGCGCCGATGCTGCGGAGCTCTCCGCGCGCCAGAGCGGGCTTCAGTATGTTGGCGGCGTCCATTGCCCCCTCGCCCTTGCCGGCTCCGACAAGAGTGTGGATCTCGTCGATGAAGAGTATGATCTCTCCGTCGCTCTGCGTCACTTCGTTGACGATCGCCTTCAGACGCTCCTCAAATTCGCCCTTGTATTTCGCTCCGGCCACGAGAGCTCCCATGTCGAGCGAGAATATCTGCTTGGAGCGGAGGTTTTCAGGTACGTCGCCGCGCACTATCCTCTGGGCCAGGCCCTCGGCTATGGCGGTCTTGCCGGTGCCCGGCTCGCCTATGAGCATGGGGTTGTTTTTGGTGCGTCGGCTGAGTATCTGGAGCACGCGGCGGATCTCGTCGTCGCGGCCTATCACCGGATCGAGCTTGCCCTGACGGGCGCGCTCATTGAGGTTGATGGCATACTTGTTGAGGGAGTTGTAGGTCTCCTCTGCGCTCTGGTCGGTGGCCTTCTTGCCTTTGCGCAGCTCGTCGATCGCGGCTTTGAGCTCCTTGTCGGTCAGTCCGGTATCCTTGAGGATGCTTGATGCCGGCGAGGGGATCTCAAACAGGGCGGTAAGCAACGCTTCAAGAGTGACATACTCGTCGCCCTGCTTCTTGGCGATATCGAGGGCTTTCTGGAGCACGTCGTTGGAGCTCCGGCTCAGATACGGTTCGCCTCCCGACACTTTTGGCAGCGATGCTATCTCGCGCTCTATGGCGGCGTTTACGGTGTTGATGTTGGCGCCGGTCTTGGCGAAAATAAATTTCACGAGCGACTCGCCTTCCGACATCACTGCCTTAAGGATATGCACCGGCTCTATGGCCTGTCCGCCGCTCTCACGGGTCAGTTCCACAGCCTTCTGGATGGCTTCCTGTGACTTGATGGTAAAATTGTTGAAATTCATATCCTAAATAAATAAACAGTTTTAAGCGGTTTGATTCCCGACGCGGATGCGAGCCGCCGGGGCTTGCCGTCCGCTGATTTTCTAACAACCACAGGAGCTTAAAAGTTGGTAAGTGCCAACATTTTTACTCTGCACTTGCCGAAAATTCGGTCAGAATGTCTAACTTTGTAACTGCAAACAGCATGCCAAAATGAAAAAGTCACATAATATCCTTTTGCGTGTCGCCATCTTCATGGCGGCATTGGTGGCTTCGCCTTCGGTGATGGCCCAGGACACCTATTTTCAGCTCCCGATAGTGCCGGATTCGCTGCAGGGACTGCAGCCGAGAGTGGACTATCTCATTCAGCACTACTGGGATTTCTGCGATTTCAACAAGGCTTTCAGCAACCGCGAACGTATGGGCGAGAGCTTCAAGACCTATCTCAACCTCATGCCTCACGCATCGGCCCGGCAGGCGCACCGCTGCATAGCCAAGCTTCTCAAGGATCTTGAAAAGCGTCCCGACGACCTGGTGTTCCTTGCCAATACGGCAGAGGAATATGTACATTCTGACACGTCGCGGATTTATTCCGACGAGCTTTATCTGCCGTTCATACGCGCCGTGGTCGACAACAAGCGTGTCGACAAGAGCCTCAAGGCCCGCTATGAGCATCAGGTGCGTGTGCTCTCTGCCTCGCAGGTGGGCATGTCGGCGCCTGAATTTGAGTTTACCGACCGCGACGGCCAGAAACGCACGTTCGCTCCCGACTCGTCGGAGGTAACGCTGATCTACTTCTTCGATACGGAGTGTGGCGACTGCCATCTGGCGCGCACGCGCCTCAATGCCGACATACCGACTTCAAACTATATAGATCGGAAGCTCGTGAGAGTGGTGGCCATATCGCTTGAAGAGCCCACGGAGGAATGGCGTCAGAAGGTGAACAACTATCCTGAGACATGGACGGTGGGTGCGGCTCCAGATATCGACACTATCTATGATATCACTACCATACCATCGTTCTACATCCTTGATGAGGACGCCGTTATCCGCATGAAAAACGCGAGCATCGACACCGTCCTGCAGGTCATGTCGAGGCTGTGATGAGGCGGCATAGAGGCAAGATTGATTCAGTGTAACGTCAAAATCCAGTCAGATGTCGAGATTCAACAAAATCGTGGCGCACACATTCGTCAAGTGCACCGGCTATACTTACAGCAACCTCGCGAGGCTGTTCATACGCCTGTTTGTGGGAGTGATGTTCATGCAGTTCGGCATACGCCATCTCGTGGCTTTCGAGCAGCTTCGGGTGTCGTTCCCGTGCATGTTCGGCCTTCAGCCCGAGACGTGTCTGATACTGATGATCATAGTCGAGATCGTATGCTCCCTCTTCATTATGGTCGGCTTCCTGACGAGGATCTCCGTGATACCTCCAGCTCTCTCCATGATAGCGGCCGAATATTATATCCTTCACAATATGCTCCCTCATGTGTCGGTCTATGGACTGTCCGACACGCAGCCAGGCTACCTGCCCATAATGTTCATAGGCATCTATCTCTATATCCTGCTGGCGGGTCCGGGCAAGATCTCGCTCGATTATTTCATATCGCTGTTTCTCATAAGCCGTCAGGGCAAGAGCGGCGACGAGGAGCTTGAGGACGTATGATGCCATGAGGATAGCAGCGTTGATATCCGGAGGCGTCGACAGCGCCGTAGCCGTCCACCGTCTGGTGGAGCAGGGCCACGACGTCAGCCTTTTCTATATCCGCATCGCCTCCGACGACGGTCGCGGCGACTGTTCGGCCGAGGAGGATCTTGAGATGTGCCGGCTCATAGCGGCGCGCTACCGCCTGCCACTTGACACTGTAGATCTCAACCGTGAGTACTGGGAAAGCGTGATGGAATATGCGTTGCGGACAGTCCGGCAGGGGCTCACCCCCAACCCCGACATCATGTGCAACCGCTTCATCAAGTTCGGTTATTTCGAGGAGCGGCGCGGTCATGAATTCGACTTCACTGCCACCGGGCATTATGCGCGTACCGTCACCGATCCGTCCGACGGACTCGTATATCTGGCCACGGCTCCCGATCCCGTCAAGGACCAGACTGATTTCCTCGCCCGCATAAGCTATGCACAGCTCACGCACGCCATGTTCCCCATCGGCGATATGCCTAAATCGGAGGTGCGCCGCATGGCCATGGAGCTGAATCTGCCGAATGCCCGCCGTCGCGACAGCCAGGGTATCTGCTTTCTCGGCAAGATCAATTACAATGATTTCATCCGCCGTCATCTCGGCGAGCGTCCGGGGCCGATCATCGAGATAGAGACCGGCCGCAAACTCGGCGAGCACCGCGGCTACTGGTTCCATACGATCGGCCAGCGCAAGGGGCTCGGATTGAGCGGCGGCCCATGGTATGTCGTGGGCAAGAACATAGCCGACAATGCCGTCTATGTAAGCGGCGGCTATGGCACTGAGCGCCAGTATGGACGCACGATATGCCTCGACGAGATGCACTGGATTACGCGCGATCCGTGGCCCGCTGAATGCTCCTCGGAACCAGTCGTGTTCAAAAACCGCCATATGCCCGAGTTTATCGGTGCCACTCTGACGCGCGTCGGAGCCGGACGCTACGTCGTCGAGAGCTCGCAGCCAGTGCAGGGTATCGCGCCGGGGCAGTTTGCTGTCATTTATACCCCCGACCGGCGTCTCTGCCTCGGAAGCGGCATAATCACCACCGACGATCCTCATCATTTCAAACTCACACAGCCATGTCAGAACGAATCAGACTGAAAGTGCTCGGCCTCTCCTATAGCCAGATACGCACCGGAGCATATGCGCTGATACTCGCCGAGGCCGATGGTCCCGGGCGCATACCGGTGGTGATCGGCCCTGCCGAGGCCCAGTCGATAGCCATACGCATGGAGAGTATCACCCCTCCCCGGCCCATGACCCACGATCTGTTCGTCAGCTTCGCCCATGCTTTCGGTGTGACGTTGAGCGAGGTGTTTATCTACCGCTTTGAGGATGGCATCTTTTCATCGGAGCTGACATTTACCGACGGCGAGCGGACGGTGACGGTCGACTCCCGCACTTCCGACGCAATCGCCATCGCCATGCGCACTTCGGCGCCCATCTATACCACACGTGCGATTCTCGAAGAGACAGGATTCGAGGTAGAAGTAGAGGAGTCCATGGCAGAAGATTCGGTCGACGACGAGGGCGCCGGAGCTCCACAGGCTCCGAAGCTCGAAAACTATGCCGTCGAGGAGCTTGAGCGGACTCTTCAGAAACTCATAGCCGATGAGAATTATGAGGAAGCGGCCAGAGTGAGCCGTATTCTCGAACAGAAACGCAGACGCGGATCCCCGGGCGCATGATAATGGATGCCGCAGTAATTATTCAAGAAATAATATCTACTACCGTCACGATATGCTGAAGTTCCGACTTATCATACTCAACTTTCTCCAGTTTGCCGTCTGGGGAGCCTATCTGACCTGTCTCGGACAGTATGTGGGCGCCGCAGGTCTCGGGAGCGACATAGCCCTGTTTTATTCAGTGCAGGGCATGGTGTCGATATTCATGCCCGCTCTGATGGGCATTATCGCCGACAGATGGATTCCGGTCAACCGCGTGCTTGGCGCATGTCATCTTCTGGCAGCCGCTTTCATGGGCGCGGCCTGGTGGTATGGCCACAACCATCCCCAGCTTGAGTTCGCGCCATTCTTCACGCTGTATACACTCAGCGTGGCGTTTTACATGCCTACAATAGCGCTTGCGAACTCCACCGCATTCAAGGCTCTCAAGATGCGCGGTTACGACACAGTGTCGGCTTTCCCTCCGATCCGTACCTTCGGCACGATCGGTTTCATCGCATCCATGTGGCTCGTCAATTCGGTCTACTGGCATGCCGGCGAGTGGGGATTCACGCTATCAGATGCTAATCCGATGAGCGCGTTCCGATTCCAGTACACCGACATGCAGCTTCTGACGTCGGCCGTGTTAGGGCTGCTGCTCGGACTCTTTGCGTTCACTCTCCCGGTAAGCCCTGTCGACCGTAGCGCTGCTGCTTCCGGACGAAGTGTGGCCGACTCTTTAGGACTCTCGGCATTCCGTCTCTTCGCCGACCGCCGCATGGCTCTCTTTTTCGTATTCTCGATGCTTCTCGGCGTGGCCCTTCAGATCACCAACGGTTTCGCCACCACATTTATCACCTCCTTCAAAGGCGTGGAGGAATATGCCTCGACTTTTGGCGCCAACAACGCCACTCTGCTGACGTCGCTGTCGCAGGTGAGTGAGGCGCTGTGCATACTCCTTATACCGTTCTGTCTGCGCCGCTTCGGCATCAAGCGGGTGATGCTCATCGCCATGCTCGCATGGGTGCTCCGCTTCGGGTTCTTCGCCGCAGGCAACCCCGGGTCGGGCGTATGGCTCTTCATCCTGTCGATGATAGTCTACGGTGTGGCGTTCGACTTCTTCAACGTCAGCGGCGCACTCTTTGTAGAGCAGGAGACCTCCGAACGGGTCAAGTCATCGGCTCAGGGACTGTTCATGCTTATGACCAACGGCATCGGAGCCTCTGTCGGCACCCTGATAGCCGGAGCGGTCGTAAACCGTTATGTCAGCTGGCAGACGATGCCCGACGGCCGCTCCTACATGCTCGGCGACTGGTCGACGCCATGGCTGATATTCGCCGCATACGCACTCGTGGTTGCGGTACTGTTCGCTATTTTTTTCAGGTACAGTCATAAGCCGGCACCCGACGGCCGCCAGATCGGCGAGGCCGAGGATGCCGCTCTTGAGATCGAGTGATGATACAGTTTTATGCTCCTGACATAGCTTCGACCCTCACCCTCCCCGAGAGCGACTCGCAGCACGCCGTGAGAGTGCTGCGTCTGCGCGAGGGCGACGAGCTGACCGTCGTCGACGGACGCGGCAGACGCTACCTGTGTGTCATCACGGGCGCACATCAGCGCCATACGTCGGTGGAGATCATCTCGTCAGAGACAGTCGCTCCATCCTGGTCGGGCGAGATCGTGGCCGCGGTGGCGCCGTCGAAACATCTTGACCGCATGGAGTGGATGACTGAAAAGCTGACCGAGATCGGTGTCAGCCGCATCGTCCCCATTCTCTGCCGACGGTCGGAGAGGCGCGAGCTAAAGCCGGAACGCCTTGAGAAGATCGCCGTTTCGGCCATGAAGCAGTCGCTTAAGGCCGTGTTGCCTGTTGTGGAACCTCTCACCCCTGTCGAAGAGATTATAGCACGCTATGCCGGAGCCCAGAGTTTCATAGCTTACTGTGACCGCACCATACCGCGTCGCGAGCTTGTAGAGTCTTACCGCACAGGAATGCCGGTCACCGCCGTAATGATAGGGCCGGAAGGCGACTTCGCCCCCGAGGAGATAGCATCGGCCATCGGCGCCGGATGGCAGCCTGTGGCGCTGGGCCCGGAGAGGCTCCGCACAGAGACGGCGGCCTTCAGGGCCGTTGATACGATCCATGTACTCGACCAGTACATGTCACTGAAAGATAATCAATAAATAGTCTACGATATGAAATCCATTACACCGTCAGATAATTTTTTTCTGCTTGCCGGGCCGTGTGTGATAGAGGGAGAACGCATGGCGCTTGACATAGCCGGGCGTATTACCGAGGTCACCTCGCGTCTGGGCATCCCTTACGTTTTCAAGGGCTCCTACCGCAAGGCCAACCGTTCGCGTCTCGACTCATTCACCGGTATCGGCGATCTGGAGGCGCTCCGCATACTTGCCAAGGTGAGAGAGGAGTTCGGAGTGCCTGTGGTCACCGATATCCATTCGCCTGAAGAGGCCGGGATGGCTGCCGAATTTGTCGATGTTCTCCAGATACCGGCGTTCCTCTGCCGTCAGACCGATCTGCTTGTGGCTGCCGCGCGCACCGGACGCGACGTCAACATCAAGAAGGGCCAGTTTCTCTCGCCGGAGGCCATGGAGTTTGCCGTGCAGAAGGTGCGCGATGCAGGCTGCGGCGATGTGGCCGTGACAGAGCGTGGCGTCACGTTCGGCTATCAGGATCTGGTGGTGGATTATCGCGGGATTCCTGTGATGAAGGGATTCGGATGCCCGGTGATACTCGACTGCACCCATTCGCTGCAGCAGCCCAACCAGACATGCGGCGTCACCGGCGGCCGCCCCGACATGATAGAGACCATAGCCCGCTGCGGTATCGCTGCCGGAGCCGACGGACTGTTCATAGAGACGCATCCCGATCCCTCGCATGCCAAGAGTGATGGAGCAAATATGCTCCGTCTTGACCTTCTGCCCGGACTGCTCCAGCGTCTGACGCGCCTGCGTGAGGTTGTCAACGAGATATCATAAAGCAAAAATTCAACGACATTCTACTAAATGAAGCATTTCATCGCATTTCTTCTGTTGCTGTCGGCGCCGTTCGCTGTCAGCGCGCAATCGGCCTCCGAAACGCCCATGACAAGGGCTGTCATGAAGGTCTATGACAAGATGATCGAGAATGATCCTACCGACTACGAGACTCTTCTGGCACGTGCCGGAGAGCTCTACAACCACGATGACTATGTCAAGGCCCAGGCCGATCTCGACCAGGCGCTCCGTTATGCGCCCGAGTCGGCCAAGGAGGTACGCTTCTCGGCCCATCAGCTGCGTGCTGCGGTCAGGGAGCGCATGGGTCATTATGCTGACGCTCTGACCGATCTCAATGCTGCCCTGCAGCTTGATCCGTCGGCCTACACATGCCTGTATCAGCGGGCCAACGTGCTGTATGAGCTCGGACGCTATGCCGATGCGCGCGCCGATTATCTGCGCCTGCAGCGTCTGTTCCCACGGTCGCAGGAAGCCGCGTTCGGACTGGCGCGGTGCGCGGCCCGCGAGCAGAATTTCGGCACAGCCAATGATCTTGCCGACCGTGCTGTGGATTATGCACCCGACAAGGCGGAGAGCTACATAAGGCGTGCGTCGGTGCGCAATCTTCTCGGCAATACCGAGGGGGCGGTCGACGACTATATCATAGCGCTTTCGATGGACAGCAATGTCAATACCAAGGCGCTCAACGAACTCGTCGGTCTTGCGAGGACGAATTATCCGGCCGTGATGAACGGTCTCTCGCGTGCCATCCGCCAGGCTCCCAGAGTGGGAATGTTCTATTATATCAGGGCTGCTATCGCTGAAAGTCATTACAACTACACCGCTGCCATCGAGGACTACGACAAGATACTCAACGACGGCCTGTACTCTTATGCGGGCCTCAACTCGTCGCTTGCCAAATGTTTTTATGCCCTCGGACAGTATGACACGGCTCTCGCCAACGCCGACTATGCCATATCGGCCGCTGAAGAGAATGCTCCGTATTATGCTCTGAAAGCCAAGATACTCTGTGCGCTCGGCGAATATCGCGAGGCTCTCGTCAACGCCGATCAGGCTCTGGCCAAACAGCCCGGACTGCTGGCAGGGCTTGAGGCAAAAGCAATGGCCGACCTGGCGCTCGGACATCCCCATGACGCGTCGGTAAGTATGGCCGAGGCCATACTCGACAATCCCGGTGATCCGCGCCTGCTCCTTCTTCGTGCCTGGGTGTGCTCCGACAGCCTCGCGCAGATCCCCCTCTCGCGCACTCTCTGCGAAAGGGCAGCCGACGCAGCCGGTCAGATGTCGCCCGACAATGTCAGCTCATTGCTCGGATTCGCACTGATGCGTCTTGACCGGATAGAGGAGGCCGACAGCTGGATGGAGCGCATACTCAACACACAGCCCGACTACGACGGACTCATCCATTACTATGCCGCCTGCTATTATGCCCGGCGCGGCATGATCGACAGAGCCATTGAGTGCGCGCAACTCGCCATGCAGAACGGGTATGCCGACTATCACAACTGGATGGATCTCGACACGGGATACATCAACGTAGAGCCGCTGCGATCCGATCCGCGGTTCCATCAGCTGATGGTGCGCTACGCCTCTATTTTCAACCGCTGAACTATCAGCGCGTCGACCCATTGCCGGCCGCGGCGGATCCAGCTCCGCATGCGGCCGGCTGTCGTAAATCCGGCGCTGGCAAACGCGCGTGCGGCCGCCGTGTTGTCGATTGCTGTCATGGCCCAGAGCTGATGCATGTCGAGGTGGAGCGAAGCGTATTCCCAGAGGAGTGTCAGGGCGCGCGCGGCATAGCCGCGGCCACGCGCCGCTTCGTCGATGATGATGCCTACGCCGGCCCTGCGGCTGAGCGGGTCGAAATCGTAAAGATCCACAGCTCCTACGGCGGTGCCCGATGCTGTTTCCGTCACGATCAGGCGCAGTTGACGGGCCGAGAATATGTCGGCGTCGTAGTTTGCTATATACTCGGCTATCTGATGCCGCGAGAGGGGAGCGCCCTGGCTCCCTGCCGACCATACGCGGGTGTCGTTTTCCCACCTCGTCATGTCGTCAAGGTCGGCCGGTTCGAGCGCGCGGAGCGCTATGGTGCCGTCGTCGAGCAGTTTTCTGTTCACTTTATGGGTCATGTGGCTGGCCTGATGATTGAGTTGTCGGAACGCGGGTATAAGCCGCCCGCAGCGGCCGTATGCTGACATCGTACATAGTGCCGTCCGAGGTGCGCGGACGTCCGGTCAGCCTGTAGTAGAATGTACGCTGTAAGTCCCACGACTTGAAGCTGAGCCTGCGTGTCTCCCCGGGAGGAATGTCGGCAGGCAGCCAGTGGACGGCTTCGTGAAGTTGACGTCCCTTGGCGTCAAGATAGATTATCCGCAGTTCGACGCCCTTCAGTGTACGGGAATTCCGGTTGGTGACAAACAGTGTCTCGCGCGAGGAGCGGAGCGGTTTGTCGTAGCCCGCCACGTCGATCATGCCGGGAGAGGGTGTGACCGTGTCGTGGCGCATGGCGACAGCATTGACGGCCGTCGGCGCGACCGCCTTGAGCCCACGCCGCGTAGTACGGTCCGGAACTGCCGACGCCATCACCGTTGCGGCTAAAATGAAATATATGGCAAGAGGCAGTCTCATAAGTAAGTGGGACTGGCCGGCACAGCCGGCTGTGGAACCTTTTTGACGCAGATCTGCGCGGGAGCCGATGTGGGCTGACGATGGCGTATGGTGCGCCGGAACATGTAGGGAAGCAGACGTGTCAGATCGAGATAGTATTCACTGCGGGCCTTGCTGAAAGCCAGGCGCGAGGCTTCGTCCTCCAGACGGATAGTAAAGCGTCCGCGCGACAGACGTCCCTGATCGCGGTCGGAGCCTGTGGAGATCCGGGCTTCGAATGTCGATCCGTTGCCTGCCGGAGTTGCCAGGCCGATAAGTGTGCCGGGCCTGACCGTGCGGTCGGCGCTTCTGACCACCACGAGCCTGTAGACGGTGGATCCCGACAGATCATGGCGCCGCTCGATAGCCATCAGGGATCCGTCGGCCGGAAACTGCCATATGCCTTCGATCGGGTGAGGGCCCGATGCGATGATGCGTGCGGCCACTGAGTCGGCGTCGTCATATCCCGGCTCGGTGGCGCGGGAGCAGATAGCCGTCAGTGCAAGGACAAGGGTGAGGAAAAAGCGCAGTGACATGGTGGTGATCAGGTGTTGGCAAACGTGTAGGAGAAGCCGAACGACAGGATCTCCTTGAACTGGAATTTCGACCATCCGCGCTCGCGCACACTCGACGTGTCATAACGCATGTGGGCGTAGATGTTGGTCGAGAGGTAGCGGTTGATGTTGAATTTGAAGGTGTGTTCCCAGTCGCCCTGAAACCGTGAGTAGTCGGTGAAGAGGAAGAGCCGCGACTGATATAGGATGTTGTAGGTGATCTTCCAGTTCATCTTGTACTCGGCGTTCGAACCGTATTCGCATCGGGCGTTGCGTCCGGAGCGTATGCCGTATGACTGCTCGTTGATCTTGTTGTCCAGGCATGTCGACAGCTGCCACGACAGAGGCGCTATGGTGGCGTTGAAATCAAACGTCTTCTTCGGATTCTGATAGTTGTAGGTCATACCGAGACCGAGGTTGAGTTCGCCCGGCGACAGGAAGGCCGATTTGAGCTTGTCGGAATTAGACGGATAGGAGTGGAACAGCTGCGTCTTGAACTGCAGGTTGAGCGAATAGTACCAGCGGCGGGCGGCCTTGTAACCGAATGTGGCGTTGACCTGCAGGAGGTCTTCAGAGATGTTCATTGACCTTACGGTGTCCTCGGGAGTGGTGTTCATGCCGAGTTTGTAGGCTGCCGACGCCTCGAAGAGGAGCTTGGGATAGTAACGCTGATTGAGTTTGACGTTATATGCGGCGTTGAGAAGCATGATCAGGCTCCGGTTGCCGCCCTGATACCAGTTGGGCGACACGTATGCCTGCGAGAACTGGGCGTTGACCCCCAGGCTCTGGATCCATATCTTGCGATCCACTTCAGGCGCGAGGGCAGTCACCTCTTCGCGTCGGTCGCCCACCGCTTTCTCATGCATCTCGATGCGTCGAGTCTGCGGATTGATGATGGCGGCATATTCTTTGGGCTTTTCGGGCAGCATCCATACGTTGTATTTCACATCCTGGGGATTCTCCGACATATAAAGCTGCCTGGCTCGGGCCGCCAGCAGACGTCCCTGCTTCAGGTCGTCGAGCCAGTCATAGGCCGAGCCGGCTATTTCGGAATGACGGGGAGGAGTGAGCGCGACAGTGTCGAGGAACTGGTATCCGTCGAATACCGGGCGTGAAAAGTCGGCCGACGGTATCGGCATTATTTCCCTGTAGTGATAGACGATCACGGTGTCGGGTTCCACGTCGGAGCTGTCGAGTAGATGGATGTCGTCGGCGAGTTCTTCGTCAAACCATGGAAGGATTATGAGCGTGTCGGGGTCGCTTGCCTCCGGATGTGTCAAACCGCCGTCGGATTCCGTAGCCTGATGACGCGATTTTAGTTCCGAAACCAGTGATGTCTGGGCATATACGGCTCCTGAAATGGCCGAAATAGCCCACAAAGTCATGTGCAATATCAGTCTTTTCATTGTCATTGCAAGAAACGTGAATTGCAAAATTACATATTATTTCACAAAATATTGCTCTCTTCTCCCCTATTTTGCTTAATCGTCTTATGAACGCCGAGGCTTCTGTATGAATACCGCACGCTGATGTTTCAGAACTACGGCGCCCGCGACTATACAGTGGATCTCAATGTGACCATCCCCGCTCGGGGCTATACATGGTATGTCGTGGAATAGACTGTGGCGTTGCAACGACACAACGGATTAAAAATGGTCTGCAGGGATGGTAAATTGTCCTGACGCGGCGATTTCGTTTTTAATCTTTTGATAAAATTGACTAAATTTGCTAATTCTAAATCTTACCTTATAAATCAAATATCAATTCAGTCAAATGGAACAGACTTTATTCTGGATCGTACCAGCGGCAGCAGTCATAGCGCTGTTGCTCGCATGGTACTTCTACAGAGGAATGATGCGCAAGAGTGAGGGCACCGACACCATGCAGCGCATCGCCTCCCACGTGCGCAAGGGAGCTATGTCGTATCTCCGGCAACAGTACAAGATCGTCGGCATCGTATTCATAGCTCTCGTAGTCATTTTCTCGATCATGGCCTACGGGTTCCAGCTCCAGAATCCCTGGGTGCCGGTTGCATTCCTTACCGGCGGCTTTTTCTCGGGCCTCTCGGGTTATCTGGGCATGAAGACGGCTACCAACGCCTCGGCCCGTACGGCCAACGCTGCCCGCGAGAGCCTTAACGGCGGCCTTAACGTGGCTTTCCGCTCCGGCGCCGTCATGGGTCTGGTAGTGGTAGGTCTCGGCCTGCTCGACATATCGCTGTGGTACGTGCTTCTCAACGTGTTTGTCGACAACGCCAATCCGATGCAGAAGATGACGATGATCACCACCACGATGCTGACATTCGGCATGGGAGCCTCCACGCAGGCTCTTTTCGCCCGCGTGGGCGGCGGCATCTACACCAAGGCTGCCGACGTAGGCGCTGATCTGGTGGGCAAGGTAGAGGCCGGCATACCCGAGGATGATCCCCGCAATCCGGCCACTATCGCCGACAATGTAGGCGACAACGTGGGCGACGTGGCAGGCATGGGCGCCGACCTCTACGAGAGCTACTGCGGCTCCATCCTCGCTACGGCCGCTCTCGGCGCAGCGGCTTTCATGCAGGCTGCTACACCCGATCCGGTGATGCAGGTCAAGGCGGTCATCGCCCCGATGCTGATAGCCGCCGTGGGCATCATCCTGTCGATCATAGGAATATTCACAGTGCGCACCCATGAGGATGCCGACATGAAGGGACTGCTCAAGGCTCTCTCGCGTGGCACCAATCTCAGCTCGGCCCTTATCGTGGCCGCGACGTTCGCCATACTCTGGCTCCTTCAGATCACCAACTGGGCCCTTATAGGATGCTCGGTGGTTGTAGGTCTGCTCGTGGGCATCATCATCGGTCAGGCTACCGAATATTATACTTCGCAGAGCTATAAGCCCACCAAGCGTCTGGCCGAGGCCGGCAAGACAGGCCCCGCCACCGTCATCATCTCGGGCGTCGGTCTGGGCATGGTATCCACTGCCGTTCCGGTGATAGCTGTTGTGGCCGGCATAATCCTCTCCTACTGGTTCGCTTCGGGCTTTGACTTCGCCAATGTAGGCATGGGCCTTTACGGCATAGGCATAGCCGCCGTGGGCATGCTCTCCACTCTCGGCATCACTCTCGCCACCGACGCCTACGGCCCCATCGCCGACAATGCGGGCGGCAATGCGGAGATGAGCGGACTCGGAGAGAGAGTGCGCAAGCGCACCGATGCCCTCGATTCGCTCGGAAACACCACAGCCGCCACCGGCAAGGGCTTCGCCATAGGCTCGGCCGCTCTGACAGGCCTGGCGCTTCTCGCATCATACATCGAGGAGATCCGTATCGGTCTTGACCGCCTCGGAGAGACATTCATACAGATCGGCGACCGCGCGATAGCTCTCCACGACGCCACCTTCACCGATTTCATGGCCTATTTCGAGGTGAATCTCATGAGCCCGAAAGTGCTCTCGGGCATGTTCATCGGCTCCATGATGGCATTTCTGTTCTGCGGCCTGACGATGAACGCCGTGGGCCGCGCCGCTTCCCACATGGTCGACGAGGTGCGGCGCCAGTTCCGCGAGATCAAGGGCATTCTTGAGGGCAAGGCCGATCCCGACTATGCCCGTTGCGTGCAGATTTCCACCAAAGGCGCTCAGCGCGAGATGGTGTTCCCGTCGGTACTGGCCATCGTGGCTCCCATCATCACCGGTCTGGTGTTCGGCGTGCCGGGCGTGATCGGTCTGCTGACGGGCGGCCTCTCGGCAGGCTTCGTACTCGCCATCTTCATGGCCAACTCCGGCGGCGCATGGGATAATGCCAAGAAATATGTGGAGGAAGGCAATTTCGGAGGCAAAGGCAGCGAGGTGCACAAGGCTACCGTCACCGGCGACACCGTAGGCGATCCGTTCAAGGACACGTCGGGCCCGTCGCTCAACATCCTCATCAAGCTTATGTCGATGGTGGCCATCGTGATGGCCGGCCTGACCGTCAGCTGGTCGCTCTTCTGATCGCCCGTTACGAGATATGCATAAAAAGGCAGCCGCGGTTACTCAGCGAACCGCGGCTGCCTGCGTCTTATACCGGTCAGGATTATTTCACCCAGAGGAGGGGGTTGAGCTTGGTGCGCTCCTTGCGCAGCTCGAAGTGGAGTATCGAGCGGTCATCCTCGTCGGGATCAGGATAGATCGTGCCGAGCGACTGGCCTGCCTGGATCTCCTGACCCTTGGCTACATCGATTTGCGAGAGGTTGGCGTAGATGGTCAGATAGTTGCCGTGGCGCACCATGATGATGGTGCCGTAGCCGGGCTGCTTGAATATCTCCGATACACGTCCCTTGAATACGGCGCGGGCCTTTCCGCCGCCGACGGCCTCGATGTCGATGCCCGAATTGTCGGTCTCCACATGTTCGAGCTCGGGGTGCTTCTGGCGTCCGAATCCGCGCACTATCCTGTATCGTCCGGCCACAGGGAATAGCAGGCGCCCCTTGTTGCTCTCAAAGCTGCCTGTGAGCGCCCGATCGGCTGCAGCGACGCTTGTAGGAGCTTCAGGCCGGCTTTTCGATGGTCTGGAAGTATTTGTAGCCGAGGCGGTCTCTGTCGAGGTCTTCGCCGGTTTGTTCTGCCTGGCTTTACGGCGCGCCTCCCGTTCGCGGCGTTCGGCCTCGCGCTGTTCCTGCTCGCGTCGCCGCTGTTCCTCGGCAATGAGTTTGTCGAGTTCGCGGTCGAGCGCACGCGCCTTGCGTTCCTTCTCTTTCAGCAGTGCCTTGAGCGACGATCCTTCGCTGCGCAGTTTCCCTACAAGCTGGTCGGTCTCTTTGCGCTGGGCCTCAAGCTGGCGCTGCGAGATCGACATTCGGGCTACGGCCACACTCCGCTCGCGGCGAAGCGTGTCAAGCCCCTGGCGGCGCAGTTCAAGGGAGTCGGCAGTGCGCATGATGCGTTCGGTCTGATTGCGGCGCCACTGGCCGAAACGGCGCAGGTAGCGCACTCTCTGCCACGCGTTGCTGAATGTTTCCGAGGAGAAGATGAAGGCGAGGGTGTTCATGGCGCCGTTGCTCCCCTGTGTGCTCCTGAGAGCCTTGGCGTAAGTCTGGCGCATGGTTTCCACGCGTGTCTGCAGCGAGGCGATGGAGTCGGCTGTGGCCGCGATGCGTCCGTCGAGCGAGTCTACTCCATGCTGCATGCGGCTGATCTCCCGGGTGGTGGTGGCTATTTCGCCCGAGAGAGTGTTGAGCCGTGCGAGCTGGCGGCTTGTCTCGCGTGTGTTTGCCGTGATTTTTTTGGATGTCTCGGCTATCTCGCGCTTGGTGTCGCGCTGTTCGGTGCGCACGCTGTTGATGTCGCGCTGCTGCCGCCGCTTTTTCTGGGCGCCGAGTGTGTCGGGTATTGCCGAGATAATAACGGCGGCTACAAGAAATGTGATGGTTCGTCTCATTCGAGCATAAGCAGTTTCGTCAGGTCTATTTCGGTATATCCTGCGGGAATGGTCAGCGGGCTGACGGTGGCGTTCTCATTCCATCGCGCACGGCCCAGATCCCATTCGATGGTGCCGCTGATACTCTTTCCTTTGATCCTGGCCTTCCATGCGATTCCGGTGGCCATCTCTCCAAATGGCGTGGATGCCGTGCCGGTATATTCTACCGACAGGGCTTCGCTCCCCCCTATGACTGTGGCTTTTGCCGTTGCCGAAGGGCCGCTGATGCCGAGCAGCTGATCCTGTAGCGATGTCATGTCGAGGCCGGCCCGGCTGAGGAATTCGGCCGGATCGACGCTGATAAATTTTTTATGAAACTTGTCGATGACGGTGGCGGAGTCGGCGGTGAGTCGCGCCCGGGCCACTTCCATGCCGATCATGCGGAATGACAGGTTGACCGACCGGCCGCGTTCGAATGTGGCCGTCCCGCTGACCGATGTCTTCTGCGGTTCGGCGATGCGTATCTTCACCGGCAGGCTCAGTGCGCTCCAGCTATCCGTGGATGGCACGACGGCGGCTTTATGGCTGCGACACCCTTCAAGACCTGTGACGGCCAGAAAGGCCATTATTGTGGCTGCTATTGTCAGCAGACTGGTTCTCTTCATTCGGTATAAATATTTTTCAGACGTATTTTTTTTGCCAGCGTGTCATTGTCGGGATCGAGCTGGAGGGCTTTCTTCCAGAATTCGACCGCTTCCTGAGGCTTGCGATCCATGAAGTAGATGTCGCCGGCATGCTCGTAAAGCTCTGCCGAAGGCTCGTCGGTGTGTGAGAGGGCGTTGTCGATAGCCTCACGCGCCTTTTCATATTCTTTCTTCATGAACAGCACCCAGGCGTAGGTGTCGAGCGACGTGGATTCTTCCGGACGCGCCGCCACTACCTTCAATATCAGCGCCAGGGCGTATTCCAGATCGCGGTTCTCGCACGCCAGATAGTAGGCGCAGTTGTTGAGCGCGGTCATGTTTTCTGGATTGAGGCGCAACGCTTCGGAATAGTCTGTGAAAGCGCTGTCGGGCTCTCCGGCCGCATAGCGGGCGTCGCCCCGGGCGGTGGCTATGTCGCTGAGGGTCTCCTTGTCGTCGGGAGGCACCGACATGGCGGCCACTCCGAGCATCACGAGCGCCGAGTCATACTGCTCAAGCTGCGTCAGTCCGGCGGCTTCGAGTATGGGCAGATTGGGGTTGGAGGGGAAGAAATGGCGCCCGCGTTCGGCTGCGGCCACAGCGTCCTCCATCCGCCCCGTCTGCATATACAGGCTTGTCAGGGCGAGCCACTGGCGCTCGTCGTTGGGATTTATGTCGAGGGAGTAGGACGACTGTTCGGCCGCTCCCTCGTAGTCATTGATGGCCACGAGATAGTCGCGGTAGAGATTGCGCACATCGGCCTCATGGGGGTGAAGCTCCACCAAGCGGCGATACATCTTGTCGATCCTCGGCTGCTGCACGGAGTCCTGATACAGCGATGCAGTGTAGTCGCGGATGATCTGCAGTTTCGGCGCCACGTCGAGGCTCTCCTGCTCAAGGGCGCGGAATATGTCGGCGTCGTAGGCCGCGCTGTCGCCGACAGCGTTGAAGTAATTGGCACGTGAGTAATATGCCACTCCGCTGCCCGGATCAAGCTCTACGGCGCGGTTGAAGTAGACGAGCGCCGAGTCGGTGTCGCCGAGATCCATCTCCACGTTGCCGGCGAAGATATTGTAGTCCACTACTCCGGGTGCGGCGTCAACAAGGCGCCGGGCGTCGGCGAGCATGGCTGCGGTGTCCTCCTGCTGGTAGTGGAGCTGCACCATCATCTGCGCGAGCCTGACGCTCGGCCCCTCCGAAGCCCACAGAGAGTCGTAGAGCTGGCCTGCTCTGGTCAGCGAGCTGTCGGAACCCTCCGCCACCATGGCCTCGGCCAGACGCAGCGTCAGCTCCGGGCGATGCGGCTGACTGGCGTGCAGCCTGCCCCACACGTCGATAGCGCGGTCGTTGCGTCCTATCTGTGACGACACTGCCGCGAAGAGCACGCATCCGTAGAAGTCCTCGGGGTGGGATTCTGCGTAATCCTCCATGAGCGCGTATCCGCGGGCTATCTCGGCACTGTCGCCCCGGGCGATACGCATGCGCATGTAGCCAAGCTCCATCCCGACGTATCTGTCGGTCGAGTCAAGCTCATGGGCGCGTCTGAGCAGCTCGTAGTAGGCGTCGGGGTTGCCGATCTGGTTCTGGCGCTGTCCTTCGAGAAATATGTAGTCGGCCTTGCGGCTGTCGGCTTCGGCCACACGCTCATGGCGTTGCCGGGCTCCTGTGGCGGCGATGCCGGCCACTACGGCTGTGAGCAGCGCGGCGATGCGGAGGGTTCGGGTGGCGCGGTTCATCATTCGAGTCCGGTATGGCCGAATCCTCCGGTGCCACGCTGTGTGGCCTCAAGCTGTTCGGCGGGTTCCCAGTCGACCTGCGAATATCGTGTGATCACCATCTGGCATATGCGTTCGCCGTCGTTGATGGTGAACGGCTGGTCGGAAAGATTGATCAGTATGGCGCCGATCTCGCCGCGGTAGTCGGCGTCGACAGTGCCGGGCGTGTTGACGAGCGTGATGCCGCTTTTGAGAGCCAGTCCGCTGCGCGGCCTCATCTGGCATTCATATCCCTCGGGCAGCGCTATGCGCAGTCCGGTGGGGATCAGCGCCCTTTCCATGGGCTTGAGCGTCACGGGAGTTTCCAGGCATGCATGCACGTCCATTCCTGCGGCCTGAGGCGTTTCGTAGGTGGGCAGACTGTGGCCCGAACGGTTGACGATCTTTACAGTCACTCTGTCCATATTTCTATATGTATCGTTGTCGGATATTATTCTTATCTATTCAAACAGCAAAATTACCCAAAAATATCTCATCATCCTTATTTTTGCGCCAAAAAACCGGTCATGGATGACGACAACAGGCGGTATTTGTTTCTGATCATGGGTGAAGTGACAGCACAATGGAAACAGAATTCCCTGCCGCAAATCCACTGACCGGCGCGCCCTACAGCAAAAGCCCCCCGCGAGCCGAGGGGCTGCGGAGGGCTTTGTGAGTCGTCGCGAAAGTGCGAGCAGCGCGGGGCCTTACTCCGACTTGGCCTTGATCTCCCACTTTATCAGCTGGTTCTCAGAGTCAGTCACTTCAACGTAATCATCCGGCTGGTAAACCGACTTCGTTACGTCGTTGTAGGCTTTGCCGGAAAATCTTCCACTCTTGATCACGATAAAGCCTTCCGGAAGATTAACATCGTTGTCGCCGCTTACTATGCAGCTTGTGCCTTCACACATGTTATCGCGGCTGTTGGGGCTGTAGAACTCTCCTCCATCTATGATGATTTTGCCTTTGTTAGTGGCGTAGACGGCGTAGAAAGCATCTTTTTTGTCGGGGTTGTTCACTGTATAGTACTTTCCGCCTACAAGGGTGAACTCACCACCTTCGCCGGAAAAACCTCCCTGCACTCCTTTCACCTCGCAATTGGTAAATACTCCATTACCGTACGCACGTATGCAATAAGCGAAATACCCTGTACCATTGCTATTTGCGGATGTACTCTCGAATCTGGAATTAGTTGCTGTTACGGTAGAATTGTTATTGTCTCTGCCCATACCGCAAAGTGCAAACTCGCCCGACTTGATTGTCGAATTCTCAATGGTGATGTCGCAGGCTCCCCAGTAAGAGACGGCAGAAGAGTTAGTTTTGTTCAGCTGGTCGTGCAAGTGGTGATTGAGGTCGTTGACAAGAGTGACGTCGCGCAGGGTCAAATTGGCATCCTTGACATGAATGAGCGATTTGGAGACTCTCTCTGTAGAGGCGCGTGAGGATCTGGCTGCGAGGGTGCTTTCTGCATCGGCGTTGGTTACGGTGCCACCCTCTATGGTCAGGTCGTGACGCTCGGTATAGAAGAATTGATCGCCGGGGAGCACTATCTTCGAGCCCTCGGCCATGATGATGGTTTTGTCGGTGGTCAGGGTGAGGTCTTCGGCGGTGGCGTTGGTGAGGTCGATGGTGCCGTCAAAGCATATTTCCTTGCGCTCGTCGTTCTTGAGCAGGGGGAGGAAGTGGTCGGCGTCGGCGGCTATCTTGAGGTCTCTGTCGTTGCCCTGCCACTTGTAGTCGATCACGATGTCAAACTGGTCGGAGGTCTCGAGTACGCGGCCGAGTATGTTGGTGCGGTAGTTGCGGCGCACCGGCAGGGAAGTGGCTATGATGGTGTTTTTCTTGGCGCCGTCTTCACTGGTAAACTCAAACTCAGCGTCGACTGTCATGTCCTGTCGGCGTCCGGCCAGTATGTAGGTCATCGATACCCAGCGATACTGTGTGCGCACCAGCTGCGTCGCGATATCGGTGTGGGGCACGGTGAGCCATTTCATCTCCTCTTTGCTCTCGTCGGGCTGCAGGAAGGCAGCCGACTCGAATGTGATGGGGTCCTCCGTGCGTGAGTTGAGGTCGGTGAAGCCGGTGAGTATGTCGAGCGTGTTGGGCAGGCCCTTGATAGTGACTTTCGACTTGGAGTAGATCGCTTTGCCGCCGTTGGCCTCGACCATGCTCTGCCACTTCTCCTTGTCGGCGCCAACGTTGATCTGGGCCACGGCGCGGGTGAGCGTCACTGTCTTGGCCTGGGCGTTGGTGTTGCCGGAGGAATGATCCACGTTGATATGACCCGAGAAGGCGTTCATGTAGAGCAGGTTGTTGCTCTCGACTTTGGAGTAGTCCACCTCCACGGCTCGCAGGTCAATGTCTTTGCCGTTGTCGAAGTTCTTTTTCCAGATTCCGACGTTCTCGGCCTCGGGATTGATGGCGAAGAATGCCACCACGTAGCTGGCGCCGGTGGGGAGGGAGAGGTTGATGGATGCCTGTCCGTTCACGAGGTTTACCACCTTGTTGCGCTCGAACACTGGCACTTTGTCTGTGCCGCTCGACACGTCGCCTTCGATAATGGCGTCGTTGGTGTTGACATCGGAGAGGTCGCGGTAGTAGGCGTTGTAGTAGAGGCGTGTCACGCCGGCATCGCCCACGGCTCCTACGGTCACGTTGGTGGAGCCTTCGCCATCGGCGCGCGAGTTGGGGTTGAGGGTCTCGAGGCCCACGCTGATGGAGTAGTTGACGGTGGATGCGTCGGTGTCCTGCACGAGTTCGTCGTGCTGTGAGCATCCGGCGAGCATGGCTGCCGCCGCGAGGGCCGCAAGGCCCGGATGTAGCTTTCGCATAATCATATTATTATTAGTTAATTGGTTTGAAGTGTAATGATGAGGAATGAGGCATGGGTGTATTATTGGGGTATCAGATGATTATGTTGATGTCGCCGCTGAAGTCGACGTCGATGTCGATGCCGCCCTGGTCGCGGACGGTGAGAAATGCGCCTCTCACAAGGGTGTTGACTCCGGGAGCCACGGGCACATTGACCACGGGCGTCACAGCCCTGCGCACTCCGGCGGGGGTGATGAGGTAGGCCTGCACCGACACGGCTCTCTCGCCGCCCGAAGTGAACACGTGGTCGAAGCCGAGCGATGCCTCCGTCTCGGAGATGCGTCGCAGCGAGCCGGCGTAGGTGATTGAGGTGACGGAGTTGTAGTTGAGGTCGAGAAAGGCGTTGTAGGCAGTGGTGAGATAGCCGGTGTAGACAAACTCCACGCGATAGCCCTCAAGGCCGGCATCGGCGCTCTCGTCGCGCAGGAATTCGGCGAGGTCGGTGGCGACGAACTCATACCGAGCCACGGGCCTCCCCAGCTGAAGCGTAAGCGATCGGTCAGCGGGATGCATGGCGATGCTGCCGCACATGGCGTCGCGGCTGTCATCGCAGGCGGGATAGGGCGATGTGGTCAGCTTCACCTCGTTGAGGCGTGATGCGTCGTAGTGGAGCGGTCGGCCGTCGGATCCGATGCAGTCGGCCCATACCCACAGCTCCACATCGCCGGAGGGTCGATCGAGGGTTATGGTGAAATCGTCGAGCGTGGCCGGCCGCGTAATCACTTGCTCGGTGAGGGGGGCGGCGTTGAAGTGCTGGGCCATGCCAGGAGGGTAGGTGCGCACCACATAGCGCATCATCGTCGCTGCGGCGCGGGTCGCGGTTTCCACCTCGTGGGTACGTGTTGTCCAGTCGGCGGGATGGGCTATGCACAACTCCAGAGTGTTCTCGGGGCACGGGTTGGTGTCAGGCGGCAGCTCGTGGACGCAGGCCGATGCGATGACAGCTATGGCCGCCAGAAGCAGGGGAGTGAGCCGTCGGGTCATCGGCGGCCTCCTTTCTTAGGGCTGAGGTCAAAGATCCGGCCTATCGACACGGCCACGCGGTCGATTCCGGCCCAAACGCGGCTGCGGCTCTCCAGGCGCGGGCCGTCGCAATGGTTGGCAAACACGTCATATTTAGTCGAGTACACTCCGGCGCCAAGGCTCACTTCAAGAGTCCAGCGGCCGGAGCGCCCCAGCGGGCGGCGCCACCCGGCGCTGATGCCCGCTCCCATAGCCGGGCGGGTGTCCTGATAGCGGCGCGAGCCGCCGAAAGCCACGTCAAACCAGGCTACGCCCAGATGCGGGCCTACCCACCAGCCGTGGGCAGACGATTTGGGGTCAGCGGATTTTTCCGGTGGGTGGGGATGATGTCGGAGTATAGTGTTATCTT
>CALHWU010000069.1 GCA_938039795.1 uncultured Muribaculaceae bacterium | reverse complement strand
TATAAAATAACAGGCTTTTCGGGAAAACATGGCATTTTTAAATGAAAGAGCCGTGCCATGGCCGAGCCATTATGAAGAAAAATTCATAAAATACCAATATTTTTATATAACTTTGCGCTAATATCACTGACAGCGGCGATTACCGGCATGACATCCGGCGACGCCAATGCGACCGATCAAGCTTAACTCACTTACTTCCAAGTGGTATTTTTGAACTGAAATTATGGAAAATAACGCTAAACGCGCACTGTTGGACCGCCGGTATCTTCGCATGGCGCTCATATGGGCCGAAAATTCATATTGTGAGCGAAGGCAGGTGGGTGCGCTGCTTGTGCGCGACGGCACTATTATATCCGACGGATTCAACGGCACGCCGGCCGGTTTTGAGAACGTATGCGAAGACTCCGCAGGTGTCACCAAGCCATATGTGCTACACGCTGAAGCCAATGCCATAACAAAAATCGCGCGAAGCAACAATTCGAGCGAGGGATCCACTCTGTATGTGACGGCATCGCCATGCCTCGAATGCTCCAAACTGATCATACAGAGTGGCATAAGGAGAGTCGTATTCCACGAACTTTACCGATTGTCTGACGGCCTGGAACTGCTTGAACGCGCCGGAGTGGAATGCGTCCACATAGAGCATCTCGACTGAACGCCAAGACTTTGTCGACACGCCTTAACAGCAAGAGTAACAAGATCTGAAGAGAGGACAACATAAATATGAATCCCAAATTGAAGAAAACGGCAGTATGGGTGCCGCTTGTAATTGCAGTCACATTCGTCATCGGCATGATAGCCGGCAATTATTTTTCACGACGTCAGGCCGGCGGACCGGTGGAGCGCAAGATCAGCGACATCGTGAACCTCATCCAATCCGATTATGTCGATGATGTCAACACCGACAGCCTGCTTGAAAAGACAATACCTGATCTGCTCTCCAAACTTGATCCGCACACGGTATATATACCGGCTTCGGAACTCACCTCGACCAATGAGGTGCTCGAAGGATCGTTCGGAGGGATCGGAGTGGTATTCAATATGATGACCGACACGGCCACCGTAGTGGAAGTAGTGTCGGGCGGACCGGCCGAAAAGGTCGGGATGCTCGCAGGCGACCGCATCCTCACCGTCAACGATACTCTTGTGGCAGGAGTGAAATACAACATGGACAAACTCCGGTCACGCCTCAAAGGACCGAAAGGGACTGTGGTGAAACTCGGAGTGAAGCGAAGCTCCGCACCCAAGACCCTCACGTTTGAAGTCACACGCGGCGACATCCCTGTGACATCGATCGACGCCGCATACATGATCACTCCTACCACAGGTTATGTCCGTGTCAACAAATTCGGGCGCAATACCTACATGGAGTTTCTCAATTCAATGATCGATCTCCGCGGCAAAGGGGCACAAAGCTACATACTTGATCTCCGTGACAATACAGGCGGATACCTGGAGCCGGCTGTACTCATGGCCAACGAATTCCTGTCGGCCGGACGCCCGATCGTGTCGACCCGCGGCCGCATACCGTCAATGGAGCAGCAGATGGGAAGCGACGGCACCGGAGCATTTCAGGACGCCGCCCTCGCCGTGATCATCAACGAGGGTTCGGCAAGCGCGAGCGAGATTTTCGCCGGAGCTATCCAGGACAATGACCGCGGAGTAGTCATAGGCCGACGCTCGTTCGGCAAAGGACTCGTACAGAATCAGATAGAATTGTCCGACAGCAGTGCCATACGCCTCACCGTAGCCCGATATTACACTCCTTCAGGACGATGCATTCAGAAAGCCTATACCCCCGGATCGCCTGCGGCTTACGAAATGGAGGTCTATGACCGTTTCCTGCACGGCGAGGATCTCAGCGCCGACTCCGCGAAAATCGACAGGACTCATGAGTATACCACGCTCGGCGGTCGCACAGTCTATGGCGGGGGCGGAATAATGCCCGACGTCTACGTGGGACGCGACACCACCGGAATCACATCATATTACGTCAATGTGTTCAATGCCGGGATGCTCCATAATTTCGCGTTCAAATTCGCCGACAGCAACCGCACCACGCTCGAACAGGCTCAGAGCGCCGAGGATCTTCTCGCATTGCTTCCGGCCGACGACGCACTGCTGGCCACATTCGTGAGCTATGCGCAGCAGAAAGCCGGAATAGCCCCGCGATGGTACTACATAAACATTTCGCGCCAGCTGATTGTTAATCAACTGAAATCGTTAATCGCAAGCGACATTCTCGGCCAGCCGGCACTCTTCGAGGTCAACAACATGACCGATCCGGCTGTCGCGAAGGCTGTCAGTGAGCTCAACAACAGCATGCGGCTCACTCCGGAGCCTCCGGCCGACGATGCAGCCGGCGAGGACACGATCTACATGACTGAAGATTCCGTATCTAACTGATGCAATATGAAAAAGGATGACATACGCCGCAGAGTCAGGGCCCGCAAGAGTCTGCTGACCGAGCAGGAGAAAAGCGATGCAGCCCGGAGCGTATTCGACCGCCTCGAACAGATGGCGGCCTTCATGGTGGCTGACCGCATTCTGATGTACCATTCCCTGCCCGACGAATTGTCCACAAGGGCTTTTCTCGGCAAGTGGAGCGGCCGCAAGCGATTCTTCCTCCCGCGAGTCAACGGCGTAAACCTCGACATCCTCCCGTATGAGAACACAAGGCTACATCTCGGCGCGTTTGAGATCGAGGAGCCCGACGGCGACGACGTAGCCGACATATCCGACATAGAACTCATAGTCGTTCCGGCTATAGCTTATGACCGGCATGGCAACCGCGTGGGACGAGGCAAAGGGTATTATGACCGTCTGCTGGCCGACACCCGTGCGATGAAAATCGGAGTGGGATATGACTTCCAGCTTGTCGACGACGACATCGACACCGACACCCACGACGTGCCTGTCGACATCGTTATCACCCAGAGCCATACTATCGTCCGCCGGCGCTGAATGCCGGCATCTCAATAGGCCCTGCACAGACGACACACTACAACCTCTCTCGTATCCGCTGAAAGCGTCAGCCTGCGGCTCCGCTTTATGCCCGGCACCCATAGCACCTCTCCGTCTTTCACCGCGAGTGGAAGCGAAGCCTTGACGTCGGCCGGAGTCTTGGCGTCGTTGAATATATCGCTTAACTTTTTTCTGCCGCGCATTCCGAGAGGACAGATGACATCGCCCTCGCGCCACGGACGCCATTTCACCTCCGCACCGCTGTCCCAGCCTTCGGCATCGAAATAGGCCACTTCATTACTGCGTTCCATCACCAGTCCGGCCGCCGGCCGGCGTTCGACCGCCACTTTGAACCGGCAGCCGTCTGCAGCCTCCCGCACCATGCGAAGCATTCCCCTGTCAAGCACATATTCTTTTCCCCCGGCCTCAAAACGCCGCCCCGAGTGCCCCGAAACTGCACAATAGAGAATATCATCGACCTGTTCCGCCGAAAACCCGCGCTTCGAGAGCGACATCAGCAGCACAAAACGCGCGGAACTCAAATCAGAGGCAAGCGATGACACGTCGAAATGACCGTCGGATGCATACTGTCTTTCGATACGCCCCATCATTTCTTCGACAAATCCGTAAGCTTCCCTGAGGTGACCCACAGAAGCAGCCACAGCCTCATCCGCGCCGGGAAAATCGCGCCGCAGAGCCGGAAGCACACGGTTACGCACCTTATTGCGCGTGAAATCACATTCCAGATTCGTCGAGTCTACCACATAATCGACGCCAAGCGATGACAGATATCGTTCGATGCCACCGCGCGTGCACCCCAGCAGTGGCCTCACGAGACGAAGATCATCATGGCCTGGAAGCTGTGCTACAGGCATCATCGCTTTCAGACCGGCGAGGCCGGCCGACCTCATGAGATTGAGAAAGAAGGTCTCCACATTATCATCACGGTGATGCGCCACCGCCACCGCGGCAGCACCGACAGCCAAGGCTCTGTCGGCAAACAGACCGTAACGAAGTCGGCGGCATGTCATCTCCAGCGATTCCCCACGCAATGCCTCTGCCGCGACATCGAGCCCACAAATAGTCAGCGGGATTTCCATAGAGTCACAGAACCGTCGGACGTAAAGTTCATCGCGCTCTGATTCGGCTCCACGGAGATGATAATTGCAATGGAGGGCCTCCACATCATATCCCAGCCGGCGCAAAGCCACCGCAAGAGCCACCGAGTCGGCTCCGCCGCTAAGTCCGGCAACGATCCGGCCTGCCTTGTCCGGCGGTCCGAGAAGGCGCCCGACTCCTGCCTCCACCATATATGCCGCATCAGTATTGCTCACCATAAGTCAAGGATAAAAGGTTATCAATATGCATCACTGCCTGGCGACAGCGCACATATTTCGACAAAAATAAGGAGAATCCGCGAAATTCGTTGTAAATTTGCACTAATTTTAGACAATAATCCACGATGATTGAAAAAATAGAGAGTCTGCGGGCCGAAATCGCGGCCCTGAAAGCCACTTCCCCTCAGGAAGCGGAGCAGCTGCGCATACGCTACCTCAGCAAGAAGGGAGCCGTCACAGCCCTTTTCAATGAATTCAAGGCTCTGCCTCCGGAGCAGAAACGCGAACTCGGCCAGAAACTCAATGAACTCAAGAACTTCGCTACCGAAACAATAACGGCGCTCCGCGACGCGGCTGCCGAAAGCGACCTCAATCACGCCGACGACGACATCGACCTATTCCGCACGGCTGCTCCCATGCCTCTGGGCACGCGCCATCCGCTCTCGCTCGTGCGCGAAGAGATCATCTCCATTTTCTCACGCCTCGGCTTCACTATAGCCGAAGGCCCCGAGATCGAGGATGACTGGCATGTATTCTCATCGCTCAACTTCGCCGCCGACCATCCGGCCCGCGACATGCAGGACACATTCTTCATCAACCGCCAGCCCGACGTGCTGCTCCGCACCCACACCTCGTCGGTGCAGAGCCGTGTTATGGAGCATACTCAGCCGCCTATCCGCATCATCTGCCCGGGACGCGTCTACCGCAACGAAGCCATTTCGGCACGCGCCCACTGCTTCTTCCACCAGGTCGAGGCTCTTTATGTCGACCGTCACGTGACATTCGCCGACCTGCGCCAGACGCTGCTCTACTTTGCCCGCGAGATGTTCGGCAACGACACACGCATACGCCTTCGCCCGAGCTACTTCCCCTTCACCGAACCGTCGGCCGAGGTGGACGTGTCGTGCAACCTCTGCG
>CALHWU010000068.1 GCA_938039795.1 uncultured Muribaculaceae bacterium | reverse complement strand
GACCGCGTGGCCACAGGCGACATCCGCACGAAGATCCGCGACATCCTCGGCGCATTCATGTTTGGCGGCGAGGCTTCCGACAAGAAGGTAAAGGTATTGAGCGGAGGCGAAAAGACACGTCTGGCAATGATACGCCTGCTCCTCGAACCTGTCAATCTGCTGATCCTCGACGAGCCTACCAACCACCTCGACATGCAGACCAAGGATGTGCTCAAACAGGCCATCCAGCAATTCGACGGAACGGTAATCGTAGTGTCGCACGACCGCGAGTTCCTCGACGGGCTCGTCGACAAAGTCTACGAGTTCGGCGGCGGACGCGTGCGCGAATGCCTCGGCGGCATCTATGAGTTCCTTGAAAAGAAGAAGATCAGCCGCCTCCAGGAACTTGAGCTGTCGAAGTCGCCGTCGGCCGCAAGGACGGGAGAGAAAGAGACTCGGCAGGCGCCCTCTCCGGGAAAAAACACTCCGACGACTGCGAAAACCGAGACACCTGCCGCCCCGGCGCCTCAGCGCAAGAGCTATCAGGAGATGAAAGAGATGGAGAAGCTCGCACGCAAGGCGCGCAAGAAGATCGCCGATGCCGAAGCAGCGGTGGCGGCCGTCGAAGAGAAGCTTAAGGCTGTCGAAGACCGCTTTGCCGCAGGCGAAAGCAGCGAGGATCTCATCAAGGAGCATGCCGCCCTCAAAAAAGAGCAGGAAAATGCCATGAGCCTCTGGGAGCTCGCCGTCATGGAAGGAGAGCAGTTCGGCATATGACCTCCCTGCACCTCTCCGCCAAAGCGTCATTACGGAACGACATCCCTATGCGCCGGTATCCATTTGGAGCTTAAGCTTCTGACATCAGACCTTTATGGCAAACCCGATGTGATCGAGTGATTGTATCAGGCAACAGATTCTCTATCAGGCATTCTGAGAGGCAAACACATGCATATGACCGACAATCAAAACAAAAGTGTTAATTTTGTGTATGGAAACAGTTGTCCGTATTCATAACGAATCACAATATAATGAAATATTGCGACAAGCTGTCGCAGTAATTGAAACCGCGAGAAGCAATGCCGCTCGTGCCATCGTCAGTACATCCAATGAAATGCATTGACGCATTGGTCAATTGCTATATGAGCGTAAGCTCGATAGCGCACACGGGGATGGTGTCGTAAAGCGACTCTCAGTAGACCTGAAAGCGATGTACCCCAAAATGGGCATGTCGGTAAGCAATTTGTGGGCGATGAAGAAATATTACGTCCGGTTCCATCTCTCCGATCCAAAACTCCAACGCAGCGTTGGAGTTTTGCCATGGCGACACATAAATCAGTTGATGACCAAGCTGAAAGATGATGACAACGCGATCCGATATTATGCCGAGAGAACTGTCGAAAAAGGATGGAATTGCGATTTGTTGGTGAATGCCATCAAATTGGAGATGCACAAGCATCAGCCTGAAGCCAACGTGTCAAATAATTTCGCCGTCGCACTCCCAGATATTCAGGCCGCATACGCCAACGAAGTTTTCAAGGATTCCTATTGCATGGGATTTCTTGGAGTGACTGAGCCGCTTCTTGAACTGGAGCTTGAGCGGAGATTGGTTGAGAAGTTAAAACAGTTCCTTCTTGAACTCGGTCAGGGATTTACATACATTGGCAACCAACACGTTCTGTCCTATAACGGCAAGGATTACAAGGTGGATATGCTTTTCTTTCATCGCGGGCTTAGGTGGCTCGTCGCCGTCGATTTGAAAATTTCCGAGTTCATGCCCGAATATGTCAGCAAGATGAATCTCTATCTCTCGTTGCTTGACAGACTTGAACGTGGCAAAGATGAAAATCCATCAATCGGCATTATTCTATGCGCCGAAAAAGACAACGTGGAGGTAGAGCTGGCACTTGAAGGTTTTACCAAGTCCATCGGCGTTGCCGAATACAAGCTTATTGTTCCTCAAAAAGAGCTGAAACGACTAATCACCGATGAAATAAATACTTTCAACCAAGAGATCGCAGACAAGTCAATAGAACACTCAGGAATGAAAAACTGAGCATTGCTGTTTTTCTTTTCACCAGCCCACATATAGTTAGGTTTGGTTTATCAGGCATATATCAAGCCCGAACCAAACTAATCCGACTTCTGACATCCATCACGATTCCAAATTATTACTGTCCGCTAAACCATAAAGCAGTGAGTCCAACTTTCTGATAATTAGAAG
>CALHWU010000067.1 GCA_938039795.1 uncultured Muribaculaceae bacterium | reverse complement strand
GTCTGCGTGAAGTGGCCCGTCTGGGTATCGCTCCGACTTCCATCGGTATTGATACCTGGGGCGTGGATTATGTGTGTCTTGCCGCCGACGGCTCCATTATCGGGTTACCGTACACTTACCGCGATTCACAGACCATAGGAGCGTCTGACAGATTTTTCAACAATGTCATGTCCGCCACTCAGCTCTACGGCTCTACCGGCATACAGCATCTCGATTTTAACACCGTGTTCCAGCTCAACGAGCACCGCAATGATTTCTCCCACCTGAACGCCGCGAAGTTTGTATTTCTGCCTGACGCTTTAGGTTATATGCTCACAGGCAATATCGTCACTGAATACACGATAGCCTCAACAGGGGCGCTGATTGATGCGTATAAACAGGATCTGGACAACCGGATTCTTGAAAATCTCGGACTTGACACGTCGCGTTTCGGAAAACTCGTTATGCCGGGCCATGTCGTTGGCAATCTGAAAGCAGAAATTGCAGAAGAGACAGGGCTTGAAACGGTGCCTGTAGTTGCCGTTGCCGGACACGACACAGCATCGGCGGTTGCCGCCATACCGGCCTTAGACCGCAATTTCGCCTACCTGAGCAGCGGCACCTGGTCGCTGATGGGCATCGAGACCGATGCACCGGTGATAAATGAAACGACAGAGAGGCACAATATCACCAACGAGGGAGGCGTGGAAGGCACTATCCGTTTGCTCAAGAATATCACAGGCATGTGGATTGTGGAGCAGTGCCTGAAGCAATGGAAATCGGAAGGAAAGGATTATTCCTATCCCGAAATGGTGGCGCTTGCGCAATGTTCCAAAGCGGTCTGCACAATCGACCCCGACGCCCCCGATTTCGTCGCCCCTGCAAACATGGTGGCCGCCATAGACGAATATTGCCGCTCTACGGGGCAGCCAGTTCCGGCAACCCACGGAGAGTATATCCGCTCTATATTCGAGAGCCTTGCCCGGAAATACGCAAAGACGCTTGATGTGTTCCGTGGCCTTTCGGAATATCCGATAGAGCGACTCCATGTGATCGGTGGCGGTTCGCGGAATGCGTTCCTTAACCAGCTTACAGCCGATGCCTGCGGCATCCCGGTGATTGCCGGGCCTGCGGAAGCAACCGCACTCGGCAACATAATGATTCAGGCAATCGCATCAGGCGCTGTTAAGAATCTCGCCGAAATGCGCAAAGTCATTGCCGACAATATTGAAACAGAAACTTATTACCCTAAAAATAAACAATCATGAAAGAAGAAACAATCCGCAAGGCGTATGAGATAGCGAAGGAACGCTATGCGGCCCTCGGAGTCGATACCGACAAAGTTCTCGCACAGATGCAGGAGTTCCATCTGAGCATGCACTGCTGGCAGGCTGACGACGTAACCGGTTTTGAAGCTCGCGAAGGGGGCCTCACCGGTGGAATACAGGTCAACGGCAACTATCCCGGCAAAGCCCGCAACATCCAGGAACTCCGCGACGACATTCTCTATGCCATGTCGCTCATCCCAGGCAAGCACCGCCTCAATCTCCACGAAATCTATGGTGACTTTCAGGGCAAGTTCATTGACCGCGACGAGGTGACACCCGAATATTTCGAGAGCTGGATACAGTGGGGCAAGGAGCATGGCATCAAACTCGACTTCAACTCAACATCGTTCTCCCACGCCAAGAGCGGAGACCTCAGCCTGTCGAACCCCGACAAATCCATCCGCGATTTCTGGATCGAACACAGCAAGCGTTGCCGCGCCATTTCGCAGGCTATCGGCGAAGCACAGCAGGATCCATGTATCATGAACACATGGGTACACGACGGCAGCAAGGATATCACCGTGAACCGGTATATGTACCGCGAGCTGCTTAAAGACTCTCTCGACCAGATTTTCGAGCACCGCTACGACTGGATGAAAGACTGCGTTGAGAGCAAGGTCTTCGGCATCGGCCTGGAAAGCTACACCGTGGGTAGCAACGACTTCTACACCGCCTACGCCTCCAAGCGCGACATGATGATAACACTTGATACCGGCCATTTCCACCCCACCGAAAGTGTGGCCGACAAGGTTTCCGCCATGCTGCTGTTCGTCCCGGAACTGATGCTGCACGTTTCGCGTCCCATCCGTTGGGATTCCGACCATGTCACCATCATGGACGACCCGACTATGGATCTGTTCAGCGAGATAGTACGCGCCGGCGCCCTGAACCGTGTGCATTACGGTCTTGACTACTTCGACGGAACCCTCAACCGAATCGGCGCATACGTCATCGGCAGCCGTGCCGCCCAGAAATGCATGCTCCGCGCACTTCTCGAACCGATTGCAACTCTGCGCGAATATGAACTCGCCGACAGGAAGTTCCAGCGTCTCGCCCTCCTTGAAGAGTGCAAGAACCTCCCGTGGAACGCCGTCTATGACATGTTCTGTCTCATGAACAACGTGCCCGTCGGTGAAGCATTCATTCCTGAAATAGAGAAATACGAACAGGCCGTTACTTCACACAGATAATGGAAATTATAATCGGTCTACTGATAATCGCAGCCGGAAGTTTCTGCCAGTCCAGTTCTTATGTGCCAATCAAAAAGGTACGAGACTGGAGCTGGGAGAGCTTCTGGCTCGTTCAGGGTGTTTTCGCATGGCTGGTGTTTCCGCTGTTGGGGGCAATGCTGGCGGTGCCTTCCGGTCATACTTTGATCGAGGCTTACAGTGCGAACCCGACAGACGCACTCCTTGCCGTCCTTTTCGGTGTGCTATGGGGTGTGGGAGGTCTTACTTTCGGTCTGTCGATGCGCTATCTCGGCGTAGCTCTCGGGCAGTCAATCTCATTGGGGACCTGTGCGGGCCTCGGCACCATACTTACGCCATTATTCATGGGTAAGCCGGGGGAACTCACCGTGCCTGTAATCGTCGGTGTTGTCGTTACATTGATTGG
>CALHWU010000066.1 GCA_938039795.1 uncultured Muribaculaceae bacterium | reverse complement strand
CAAATTATCTATGACTCTGCCAAACAATTAGTTGACTATTATCTGAATATCCCTAATTTATATAGACCTGAAATATAAGTATCGACTAATGATAAAATGCTTAATAAATTATTTGGTTTTTATTACAACATGCCTATTTGTTGAGTTATATCATTTTAACGGAGTTTACCATGTTGGGATTTCACTCCATCTTCATGATGTATTGTTGTTATTATTAGTTATGATAATATGCTTAAACATTTCAATATCTAGGCACATCGGAAATAATGGCCTAAAATATATTGTAATAATGATATACTTGTTGAGTTTCTTAACATATATCTTTATTGCACCAATAACCATCGAACCTATAGACGAGATATCGCATCTAACTATGCGTTATTATGAAATTAAACCATACTTCAGATGGTTGCATTATTTAGCTAATTTAATTCACTCCGTTTTTTAATCAACGCTTAAATAAATTATCATATTATGAATTATTCAAAATACATGGTTGTTATCCTGATTGTTGCAATTGTTGGGGTTGTAGTGTGGATTTGTACACCCCAAAACTCCAGTAATAAATTTATGGTTAATATATATCTCAATCTGTTCGATTATTTATTAAAGCTGACATTAATAATTTTTAATATCATAAGCTTCCCTTTCCGTCTTATAAGATTCATCGACTATGTATTCCTTAGAACCTTAGTCACACTGGGACTCCCTATATTAAATAAATTCGCAAGAAAAAGCCGTGATATGTTCCGTCTCATACTTTCTCCAGGTTCGTGCGTCTTATTTGAACCTTACTGTATGCTATATGGATTAGTACCCTGGGGAGAAGATGAAGATAGGGAGGATCTCCTTGATGATTAATGGAACATCAAATAAACAACTATACACTAGTAGAGTTTATACCTAACAAAAACAATGGAAAGCGTCGCTTTATGCTTACAGTATTATTTCTACTGACAGTTCCTCACTTCAAGACAGAAGAAGAGGCGGGGCGGAGAGATTTTGGTGGGGAATAAACGGGAGATTTTGTAACTTTGCGGTCGGATTAAAACTCTGACGGCAAGATGATGCAGTTCCGCACTCCGGTAGCCCCGCTCGACCGCAAGGGGCTTGTCAGCCACCGCACTCCAGTGGTGACGCTCGGATCGTGCTTCGCCGACGCCGTGGCGCGACGTCTGACCGACCGTCTGTTCACCGTCACCGCCAATCCTTTCGGCACGCTCTACAACCCTGCTTCCATAGCGGCTGCGGCGCGCCGGATCGCCGGCGAGGAGGAGTTCGCGCCCGATGAACTCTTTTGCCACGAGGGGAGGTGGCGGTCATGGCTGTGCCACACGCTTCTGTCGTTCGAAGGCACTGCCGAGAGCGCCGCAGAGCAGTTCAACCACCGCCTGCGCGAGGCGGCCGAGGCGCTCCGACAAGCAAAGACCGCCATAATAACCCTCGGCACAGCCTGGGTATTCGCCCTGCGCTCCACCGGCGCGACAGTGGCCAACTGTCATAAGATGCCGGCATCGATGTTCGACCGCCGCCGGCTTACTGTCGACGAGAGCGCCCGACTGATCACCGGGGCTTGCGAAGCCATGCGCGCAGCGGCTCCCGGACTGGCGGTGATCGTCACCATAAGCCCTATCAGACATGCGGCCGACGGCCATCACGGCAATCAGCTCTCCAAATCCACTCTGATGCTTGCCGCCGAGCAGGCCGTCGGTCAGCTCGACCGGCCCGACGCCCCCGCAGTCTATTTCCCGGCCTTCGAAGCGCTCATAGACGACCTGCGCGACTACCGTTTTTACGACACCGACATGAGGCATCCCACCGCGCAGGCCGCCGACTACGTGTTCGGGCTCTTCGCCGACTCGTTCTTCGATCAGCCGACCGCCGCACTCGCCGACGAATGCCTGCGACTGACGCGCCGGCTCTCCCACCGCCCTCTCAGCGGCCGGCCCGATCCAGCGTTCACCGCAGCCACCGGCCGCCTGGCAGAGGAACTTGCCGCACGCCATCCTTATCTCAGAAACGTCATACCATCCATAACATGAACTATAAGATATCACGGATAGCCGAGATAATCCGTGCCGAACTTCCATCGTCGGCCGATCCCGACTATGAAATCTCCATACTGCTGACCGACAGCCGTTCGCTGACCTATGCCGCACAATCGCTGTTCTTCGCCATCCGCACCCGCAACAACGACGGGCACCGCTATATGCGCGAGCTCTACGACAGCGGAGTGCGCCACTTCGTGGCGCGCCACATACCCGACGACATGGCCGATGCGACCGATGCCGTAATCCTGCTCGTGCCGAGCGTCACCCGGGCCCTCCAGGACCTCGCCCGCGCCCACCGCAGCCGGTTCAGCATCCCGGTGGTGGGCATCACCGGTTCGCGCGGCAAGACCACCGTCAAGGAGTGGCTCTATCAGCTGCTGTCGTCGGACTACTCGATCGTCAGATCGCCCCGAAGCTACAACTCCCAGATCGGAGTGCCCCTCTCGATATGGGAACTCGACACCGACACCTCGATGGCCATCTTCGAGGCCGGAATCTCGCTGCCCGACGAGATGACAGCCCTGCAGAGCATCATAAAGCCCAACATAGGCATAATCACCAACATCGG
>CALHWU010000065.1 GCA_938039795.1 uncultured Muribaculaceae bacterium | reverse complement strand
TGCTCTTGCAGCCGACATCAAGGTTGGCGACAAAGTCAAAGGTAAAGTTGTCGTTATGGCCGACTACGGCGCATTCGTTGAAGTTGCTCCCGGCGTCGAGGGCCTGATCCACGTAAGCGAAATGTCGTGGAGCCAGCACCTCCGCAGCGCTCAGGACTTCATGAAAGTTGGCGACGAGGTAGAGGCAGTTGTTCTCACCCTCGACCGCGACGAGCGCAAGATGAGCCTCGGCATCAAACAGCTCAAACAGGATCCCTGGCAGGATATCGAAGAGAAATATCCTGTTGGCTCGAAGCACACCGCCAAAGTGCGCAACTTCACCAACTTCGGTGTATTCGTTGAGATCGAAGAGGGCGTTGACGGCCTCATCCACATCTCCGACCTCTCTTGGACCAAGAAAGTTAAACACCCCTCTGAATTCACTCAGATCGGCGCCGACATCGACGTTGTCGTTCTCGAAATCGACAAAGAAAACCGTCGCCTCTCTCTGGGCCACAAACAGCTCGAAGAGAACCCCTGGGATGTATTTGAGACAGTGTTTACCGTTGGTTCGGTTCACCCCGGAACCATCGTCGAGATGCTCGACAAGGGTGCAGTCATCCAGCTCCCCTACGGCGTTGAAGGCTTCGCTACTCCCAAACACCTCGTTAAGGAAGACGGCTCACAGGCCAAAGTTGACGAGAAGCTCGACTTCAAGGTAATTGAATTCAACAAAGACAGCAAACGCATCATCCTCAGCCACAGCCGCATCTTCGAGGACGAGGCCAAGGCTGAGCGCAACGAGGCCCGCAAGGCCAAGCGCGCCACCAAGCGTCAGGAGGAGGCTCCGGTAGTCTCGACCCCGATCGAGAAGACCACCCTCGGCGATCTGGAGGCTCTCGCAGCACTCAAGGAGAAGCTTTCGGAATAATATTCCGTAAAACCCCATAAACACCCCGACGGGCACCGCAGGCCGCAAGCCGCAGTGCCCGTCGGTCGTCTTTAGACGCAATGCATGCTGCGCCCACCATCACGAAGCAGCCCTGCCGCACAGCAAAAAAATCCATCATTTAATGCAGAATTGTCATTTTATCTGACCTGTATAAACACTAATTTTGCGAAATAAACTTGTTGCAGGACTATAATACCATCCAATGACGCATATTCTCATCACGATCCTCTTCACAGCGGCAGCGCTGACGGCGCCACATGGCGCGAAGCCGACACATTCGAGTTCGGCAACCTCATCAACGACCCGACTCCCCGCACCCACGTGCTCCGAGCCCCCGTCAAAGCCCGCTACGTGCGCATCGACGCCCTCTCCACAGCCGGAGGCGACGACTCAGTGGCCATAGCGGAGATCGACATATTCGGAAAATAAACACCGATCGCAATAATCACCCGGCAGATCCGGCTTCATCCTTTGGAGCCGGATCTGACATTTTATACTTTCAAGCGATGCCTGCGACTGCGATTTTATAGAATATTTTGTAATTTTGCAGAAGCTGCGGAAATATCCGCCAGCGGCTCTTACCTGAATCAACCAAACAGATTAATACCAATCGTCACAATGAGAACTTTCACTTCACTCGCCCTTGCAGCGCTACTTCTCGCAGCTGCTCCTGCGGCAAAAGCACAGACCACATGGACCGACCCTCTCCAGGCAGGATACCCGACAGTACAGAATCAGGGATGGACCGACGAGATCGGACACAGCTACGTGCGTCTGCCCGACCGCGCCGAAGCGCAGGTGCGCAAACCGCTCTGGGATCTGAGCCGCAACAGCGCCGGCCTCGCCCTCTACTTCACCACCAACTCGCCTACGATCACCGTCAGCTACAAGATCAGCGGCCCTGCGGCAATGCCCCACATGCCGGCCACAGGAGTGTCGGGCGTCGATCTATACCGTGTCAATCCCGACGGCCTGCAGGATTTCTGCTTCGGAGGGTATTCGTTTGGCTCCGGCCGCGTGAGATACAGCTACTCCGCTCTCGCCCCCGACGACATGAGCGGCGCTCTGCGCGAATATCACCTGAATCTCCCGCTATACAACACCATCGACTCGCTGCAGATCGGCGTGGCCGACGGAGCCGAGCTCAAGATACTGCCAAAGCGTCAGGAAAAACCGATTGTGGTCTACGGCACGTCGATAGCGCAGGGAGCCTGCTCCTCGCGCCCGGGCATGGCATGGATCAACATCGTGCGCCGCAATCTCGGCGACTACCCGGTGATCAATCTCGGATTCTCCGGCAACGGACGTCTGGAGCCTGAGATGATAGCCTATCTGGCCGAGATCGACGCCGCCATCTACGTGCTCGACTGTCTGCCAAACCTGACCAACAAGAGCGCCGACGAGGCCCGCGACCTCGCCATCGCCGCCGTAGAGCAGCTGCGCAAGACCACCGACGCCCCGATAATCCTCGTGGAACACGCCGGCTACAGCAACGCGCCGACCAACGCCGCCCAGCTCGACTGCTACACACGTCTCAACCGCGGACAGCGCGAGGCCTATGAGACGCTTAAAAACAAAGGCGTCAAAGACCTACACTACATCAGCCACGACGAGCTCGCCTATCCGGCCGACGCATGGGTCGACTATGTGCACCCCTCCGATCTCGGCGCACAGCGACAGGCTGACATAGTTACGGCCAGAATCCGGGAGATCAAGAAATTCTGATCCAGCAAACGTAACTATCCCATAACCGCATGAAGTTCATCACACCTCTGCTGATCGCCGCAATGGCGGCCTCGCTGCCGGCCACCGCAGAGATCCGCAACGCCAACACCATCAAGCTCAATCCGGGCGACACACGCGAGCAGGTAATCGAAAAGGCCGTACACGTAGTGCCCACTCCCAACCAGCTCGACGCCCTGCAGCGCGGCTACATCGCCTTCATACACTTCGGGCCCAACACATTCAGCCGCCGCGAATGGGGCACCGGATTCGAGGATCCCGCCGACTTCAAGCTTGAAAACCTTGACACCGACCAGTGGTGCGCCGCCATGAAAGCCGCCGGCATGAGGATGGTGATACTGACGGTGAAGCACCACGACGGATTCGTCATCTGGCAGAGCCGCTACACACGCCACGGCATCATGTCGTCGCCGTTCCGCGACGGCAAGGGCGACGTGCTCCGCGACCTCTCCGCCTCATGCCGCAAATACGGTCTCAAGCTCGGCATCTACCTCTCGCCCGCCGACCTCTACCAGATAGAGAACCCCGAAGGCCTCTACGGCAACCTCAGCCCCAAGACCACACGCACCATACCGCGGCCCGTAGAGGGACGCCCATTCGCCAACAAGACCACATTCACATTCGACGGCATCGACGACTACAACGAGTATTTCCTCAACCAGCTCTTTGAGCTGCTGACGGAGTACGGCGACGTCGACGAGGTGTGGTTTGACGGAGCCCACCCCAAGCGCAAGGGCGGACAGACCTACAACTACAAGGCATGGAAGGAGCTGATCCACAAGCTCGCGCCCAAGGCAGTCATCTTCGGCCGCGAGGACATACGCTGGTGCGGCAACGAGGGCGGAGGCACGCGCTCCACGGAGTGGAACGTCATCGGCTATCAGGAGAACCCCGACACCGCGCAGCACTTCGCCGACATGACCGCAGCCGACCTCGGATCGATCGACGAGCTGATGAAGGCCAGATTTCTCCACTATCAGCCGGCAGAGACCAACACCTCTATACGCGAAGGATGGTTTTACCGCGACGACGAGCGCCAGAAGAGCCGCACGCCCGACGACATCTTCGACACCTATGAGCGCGCAGTAGGAGGCAACTCGATATTCCTCCTCAACATCCCGCCCAACCGCGAGGGACGTTTCTCGCCGGTCGACGTCGACGCCATCACCGAGGCCGGCCGACGCATAGCCGACACCTACACCACATCGCTGATCCCCGCCGGAGCCGCCGACCGCAAGCTCCTCGACTCCGACATACATACCTCAGTCAAGGCCGACAAGCCTGTCGTCGTCGACTTCGGCAAGCCCGTAACCATCAACCGCTTCATGCTTCAGGAGCCCGTGGCCGACCACTCCGAGCGCATAGAGAGCCTCGCCCTCGACGCATGGACCGGAGGGGAGTGGAAAGAGATCGCAACGTGCACCAACGTAGGATTCAAGCGCATACTCCGCTTCCCCGACGTCACCACCGAACGCCTCCGCGTGCGCGTCACCGCCACCCGCGCGCTCCCCTATCTGGCCGAACTCGGAGCATACTTCTACAAGGCCCACGCTCCCCAGCTCGCCACATCGCGCTCGCTCGACGGAATGGTCAGCATCGCAGCCGCCTCGGGAGGATTCGGATGGAACCGCAACGGACAGAATCCCGGAGCCAATCTCTCAGCCGGAGCCGAAATCCGCTACACCACCGACGGCACTGAGCCCACAGCAGAATCGGCCCTCTACACCGAGCCGTTCCGCGCTGAGCGCGCCACCGTCAAGGCCCGCGCATTCCTCCACGGAGAGCAGAGCCCTGTCGTAGAGACCGCCTACGGATATGTCAAACAGCCCTGGAAGATAGCAGCCGCAGGAACCGACAGAGAGAAAGCGCCTGCATCGGCTGCCATCGACGCCAATGCATCGACCGTGTGGGCCGCTCCCGCCGGAGCTGACGCCTGGATCGCCATCGACCTCGGACAGCCGGTGGAGATAGCCGAGCTGACCTACACGCCGCAGACACGCGTACACGGCAAGGGAATGATGGACCGCGGACGCATCAGCGTCAGCGATGACGGCGCCAAATGGCGCGAGGCCGACACATTCGAGTTCGGCAACCTCATCAACGACCCGACTCCCCGCACCCACGTGCTCCGAGCCCCCGTCAAAGCCCGCTACGTGCGCATCGACGCCCTCTCCACAGCCGGAGGCGACGACACAGTGGCCATAGCGGAGATCGACCTCAGATAAACATTCTTTATGTGAACATGCCACACACCGGTGGCCGACGGCCTGCGCGCCTGTCGGCCACCGGTCGTGTTTAGCCATAGTCATTGCCACTGTCAGCGGGGAGCGGAGAGGGGTGGAATTGGGGGGAGGAATGTATTTTTGTGACGACAATGTAGCGACAGCAACGGGCGTGGACGTTAGGATATTTAAGATTTATTTATAATTTTGCTTTGAAGAGCCGGAAAGGTCTGCCGACAGATCCGGCCAACAGATGTGGGACTCTACAAGTGTAATCTTTCAACAGGGAAACAAACAACCCCATTTCCATCCAGCAGCAAACGTTTTAATAATATTTACAATTTCGCCATAACCGATATTGACAACACAATAAACGGATTGACAGGATGATTCATGCGTGTTGGGAAATTTTATTGCAAATATAATAATCCTATCCGGATAATGCAAACAGCATAACGGGAAGCGGGGCCCGGAGCGGATTTGGAAAAGAGTGGAGAAATGGCTAATTTTGCAGAATAGGACGCGGGCGCCAGAGAGGCGGCCGATCTGAATGAAACCCGCACGCAACTGACGATTCTTTAATCCACCAGCCTGTCATCAGACAATGGACGAAACTCTATCCGAACGCTTCAACGAGGCTGCTTGCCGGCATCTCTTCGTCACCGACCTCGACGGCACGCTTCTCGATGCCGATGGAAAAGTGCCCCCCATGAGTGCCAGAATCATATCCGAACTGTCGCACCGCGGCGCTCTCATCACCGTGGCGACCGCGCGCACGCCGGCCACCGTCGACCGCATACTCGCCCATACATTCACCCGACTGCCGCTGATCGTCATGACCGGGGCGGCCCTCTGGGACCGCTCCCACCGATGCTACGCCGATCCTCATCCCATACCTCCCGACCAGGCAGCGGAGGTCTACCGCCTGTGTCTGAGCACGGGGCTCAGCCCTTTCGTCTATAACCTGACCGACGACGCCATGCTGCATGTGCATCATGTCGGAGAGATCTCTCCGCTTGAACAGCGTTTCATCCGCGACCGTTCGCAGTTGATGCTCAAGCAGTTTCATTTCCATACCGAAATGGCTCCGATGTCGACATTCGATGCGACGATGCTTCTGCTGGCCATGGGCCCCGTCGACGACGTGATGAAACTCGGCGAAGCTTTGCGCCTGTCGATCGATCTCACCGTGCAGGCCTATCCCGACAACTACGACCCGGCCCAGGGAGTGCTGGAGGTCTTCGCGCATGGAGTGTCGAAGGCCGAAGCGGTAAGAAGCATGGCCGAGCGTGTCGGCGCGGAGTGGGTGACGGTGTTCGGCGACAATCTCAACGACCTGCCCATGATGGAGATGGCCGACGAGGCAGTGGCCGTGGCAAACGCGATGCCCGAGGTGATAGAGCGTGCCGACACGGTCATCGGGCCCAACACCGACGAATCGGTGGCCCGCTACATACTCGAATCGCTCGGACTGGCCGACTGTCCGGACTTCTACTGACACCCTATGCTCGACACCCTTCAGATGATAGCTCTGCGGAGCGTGGCATATGCCGACGACCGCTCGATACTCTCGGCCTATACCCGGAGCCGAGGCTTCATGTCGTTTCTTCTCAAGGGGGGAAAAGGGCGGGAGGCGAGCCGGCGGAGGGCGCTGCTGCAGCCGATGTCGGTAGTGGAATGCGTGGCCGACATCGTGCCGGGACGGGAGGTGAGCCGCATCGTGTCGTTGCGCGCCATGCGTCCGCTTCAGGGACTTATGGCTTCACCTGTCAAACAGACTCTGGCGATGTTTCTGGCGGAAGTGCTCGGCCTGGTGCTTCGCAGCGGACAGCCCGACGCGCCGACATTCGACTTCGTGGCGCAGTCCGTGGCCGTGCTCGACGAACTTCCTGCCGGCCGCGCCTCAAATTTTCATCTTGCCTTCCTGCGAGGCCTGGCTGTATGTCTCGGCATCGAGCCCGACGCCTCGGCCTACCGCCCCGGAATGGTTTTCGACATGGCCGACGGCATCTGGCGCCGCAGCGCCCCGCTCCATGCCCAATGGATCGGAAGCGACGACGCGAGAGTGGCGGCAGCCTTATGCCGCATGACCTACGCCAACATGCATCTCTACAGGCTCGACCGCCGGGCGCGCAACGACGTGCTCGACCAGATGCTCCGCTTCTATTCGCTCCACCACACAAGGCTCGACGGACTTCACTCCCTCGAAATACTCCGGGCGCTGTAGGATGAGGGGATCTGCGGCAGAGAGCGGTGCGGACTCAGCGCAGACGGTCGTATGACCGCAGAAGGCTCCTGTCGGCCTTTATGCCGCGCCAGGCGGCGATCAGCGCCACGGCGGCGATCAGCGGCAGTGCGAGCCCCCAGCCGAGCGACGCCCCTTCGGTGGAATACACCGTGACCAGCCCGGCGCATGAAGTGACCACCGCGAACACCATCGCCACAATGACCGCGCTCATCTGGCTGTCGAGCCTTCGATAAAGAAATATCGCCACGAGGCTCAGCAAGGCGGAGATGACGGCCGGCAGGATGACGTAGATGCTCCCGAAAGCCATCATGCACTCGGAAGTCGGTGCCGTAAGCGAATATCCGAACGGCACTAAACAGAACACCACCAGAAACACTATGGCGGCGAGTAGATAAAGAGTCTGAACGCGTTGTATCATAGATCAGGTCGTTAAATTGTCAGTCTGCACTAAGATGGCCTGAAAGCCAAACCAAGGACAAAATTAAAGAAAATCGGCGGATATTTTGTAACTTTGTGAAACTTCAAGTAAAATAAATGGATCAGCCAACATTAATACTCATTACAAACGACGACGGCTTCGAGGCCCCCGGAATAAGACATCTTGCCGAATGCGCAGGCCGATGGGCCGAAGTGGTGGTGGCGGCTCCCGACGGCCCCCGCTCCGGACAGTCGTCGGCCATCACGGTCGACGCTCCCCTGCATCTGACGCGCCGCCCCGACATCGGTCGCGCTACAGTATGGTCGGTCAACGGCACTCCGGTCGACTGCGTAAAACTTGCCCTGCACGCGCTTTTCAAGGATCGCCGGCCCGACATGATCCTGTCGGGCATCAACCACGGCTCCAACTCAGGCAACTCGGTGCTTTATTCCGGCACCATGGGTGCCGTGCTCGAAGGATGCACGCTCGGCATCCCGTCGGTAGGGTTCTCTCTGCTCGACCATAATCATGACGCCGATTTCAGCGGTTGCACCCGTTTCGTCGACGAGATAGCGCGCGGAGTGGCCTCATCGGGGCTTCCTTCGGGGGTATGCCTCAATGTCAACATTCCCGCCGGGTGCGTCCCAAAGGGGATGAAAGTGGTGAGGGCTTCGCAAGGCTACTGGACCGACGAATACTCTCCGATGACCGACACCGACGGACGCACAGCCTATCGGCTGACGGGCCGATACGTGGACCGCGATCCCGATGACGACACTACCGACAACTACTGGCTCGGCCGCGGCTACGTGACAGTCGTGCCGACATGCGTCGACATGACAGCTCCGATCAAAGATTTACATTGTATTTCAGAACTTTAATCGTCTCCGGGCGTTTACTTACAAAAGACCTGACATATGGACAGCATGTATGAAATATTGATGGGGCTGCCGCTCTTCAACGGTGTCAGCCGCGAACGCATCAGCGAGGTGGTGGGACGCGCGCCTTTCCATTTCCTGAAATATCTCGAAGGCGAGAAGGTGATTGAACCCGGAGAGGCATGCACCCATATCAAGTTCGTCATATCAGGCGCGGTGAGATCAACGATCACCAGCCCGAACGGCCGGTTTCAGGTATCCCAGACCCTCCAGGCTCCAAATGTGATAGCGCCGGAATTTCTTTTCGGGCGCAACACGAGCTATCCGGCCGAAGTCGTGGCGCTTGAGCCGGCCGGGATCATGCAGATCGCCAAGACAGATTATGTAGATATCCTCAACGCCGACAAGGTGTTTCTTTTCAACTTCCTCAACACACTGTCGGTCAACGCGCAGAAAGCGATCGACGGAGTACTGGCCGTGGCCGCCGGCTCGCTTGAGGAGCGCATAGCCTTCTGGATCATAGCGCTGACGCAGCGCGGAGGCACCGACGTGAAGCTGGTCGGCCGCCAGCGCGATCTGTATTCGCTCTTCGGAGTGCAGCGCACATCGTTCATCTCCACTCTGGAGTCGATGCGCGAGCGCGGCATTATAGAATACGACCAGCACGAGATCCGCGTGAAGTCGCGCCGCACGCTCCTCGGGATGCTCTCGACCGACAGCGAATAAGCCTCACACGGCCCGGTGCTTTTACAAAGCACCGTCAGAAATTTATTTAAGCTATGTAAAACAGGCGTGCCGCGATTCACATCGCGGCACGCCTTCTCAATATAATTACTTAAACTAAGAAGATGAAATTTGTTGTTTAGTCCCTGATCAGAAGAGGATCTGAAGACGGGCCTGTATGGTATTGACGTGGCGGCGATGCTGCACGTCGGATGAGCGCACGTCGGTATAGCTGTAGCGCACACGGCCTATGACGTATTTGTTGAAATAGTAGTTGAGTGTCATCGAGGCGTCGTTGGAGATACCGCCGTGGATGCCGCTGCGGCCCTGGTTGCCGTCGGTATAGTTGTAGCCGAGCACCATTTCAAGAGTGCCTTTGCCCGGAGTGGCGAGTCCGGCGTCGCCATGTGAATATCCGTAGTCCGAACCGATGAGTATGCCGCGGAGCAGTCCGTATACACCCTGGGCACGATAAGATTCATAGCCTGAGCGACGGGCCACATTCATGAAGTAGTACTGGCCCTCGCAGGCGATTCGTCCCTTCATAAGCAGCCATTCAGGCGAGAGCTTGAAGACACCCTTGGCATACGTCACGTCAGCTCCGAGCATCCCTTCCTTGCTGACGCGCGTGGGGAATCCGGCCGACCAGTTGAAATATCCGGGCGAGGCCACCGTCTCGCCTTCGTCGTTGACATCCTTCTTATGAAGCGCCGACTGATACCAGAGCGAAATGCCCACCTGTGCCACGCGGCCGGTCTCGTGGAAGGGGCGCCATACGGCGCGGTTGAGAGCTCCCACACTGACCTTTTCCTGATCGTTGGAAGGAGAGGTCATCGACGTACCGGCGACTATTCCCGAAAAACTCAGAAATGCCTGACCGCGGTCATGAACATACTCCACGCCTATGTTACGCCCGGTAGCGTTGAAATAGGTGTCGGTTGTGGCGGCTTCCATCTGTGGCTTCATCGACGATGAAGTGGCGGCGTTGAGACCGAACTGATGCACGAAGTAACCGGCGCGCAGATAGTTGGACGAATCAAACGAATACTGGATATAGACATCCTTCATGCTCAACTTATTGAAGGAGTATCCCGCATCTATTTTGCCTGACCATTTGCCATAAGATGCCTTGACACCCATACGGATGTCGGGGAGGGCGGCTCCGTCGGCGAGGCCGTCGCCGTCGGGGAGATATACCGCGCCGTCCATCAGCACTCTTCCGGTGGGTTTCACTGTCAGTTTGGGCTCATCGTCGGAGGCAGCTGCCTGAAAAGCCGGCATGGCGAACACAGCCATGACAGTCATCATCTTAACGATTCTGTTCATTTTCACTAATATGGTCAAAAATGATTGTGCTTCTGGTTAGAGGTTGCAAATTTAATAAAAGTTTAACAAGCAAAAACATTTTATTGTTCATATTGTTAGTATTTATGAATCGACTACCATTCACTTATTCACAATACCAAAATCTCATGAAACTCTTCAACGCGGGTTTAGCAGCCATCCTCCTCTCGCTCCCGCTCGCTGCCGGCGCACAGCGGCAGCGTTCACCAGAATTCAAACAGAAATACCAGCTCAAGGAAGCCGTCGTGCTGAGCCGTCACAACATCCGCTCGCCGCTCTCCGACTCAAAGAGCGACCTCGGCCGAATGACCCCGCATCAGTGGACTGTCTGGTCGGCTCCAAAAAGCGAGCTTACACTCCGCGGAGGCGCCGTAGAGACAATGATGGGCCAGTATTTCCGCAAGTGGGCCGAGGATGCCGGTCTTTTCCCCGAAAACCATCAGCCGTCGGCCGACGACGTCAATGTCCAGGCCAACTCCATGCAGCGCTGTATAGCCACGGCGCAGTATTTCACGTCAGGATTCATGCCTGTGGGCGGCATCGAAGTCAACCACCGCTACGTACCCTCGAAAATGGATCCGCTCTTCAACCCGCAGCTCACCAAGGTATCGCCAAAGTTCGTGGAGATAGCCATGGAGCAGATCGCACAGCAGGGCGGCAAGAAGGGGATCCGCGGACTCAGCGAACAGCTTAAACCCGACTACGACCTGATCATCGACGTGCTCGACGTCGACCAGTCGCCGATGGCCAATGAATCAGATCCCAAACTGAAAGCTCTCGACAACTACGACACGGAGTTTGTCTTCGAGCAGTTCAAGGAGCCGGGTCTAAAGGCGGGATCGGCGCTTAAGACGCTCAACGGTGCGAGCGACGCATTCATCCTCCAGTATTATGAGGAGCCCGACACCCTCAAAGCCGCTTTCGGCCATAAGCTGACGCGCGCCGACTGGGAACGCCTCGCCCATATCAAGGACGTATATCAGGACGCCCTTTTCACGGCTCCCATCGTGGCCGTCAACGTGGCCCGCCCTCTCATACAGTACATGTACGACGAACTGCGTTCGCCCGACCGCCGCTTCACATTCCTCGTAGGCCACGACAGCAACCTGTCGTCGGTGGCTACCGCCCTGGGAGTGGAACCCTACGAGCTGCCGCAGGCCATTGAAAAGAAGACCCCGATAGGCTCGAAAATCGTCGTGGAGAAGTTCGAGGGAGCCGACGGCAAGACCTATGCCGACATCAACATCGTTTATCCCAGCCTTGACCAGCTGCGCAATCTGCAGCTCATCGACCTCGACAATCCGCCGGTCATCTATCCGCTGTCGCTCGAAGGACTGACCCGCAACGCCGACGGCCTATATCTGCTCTCCGACGTAGAGGCCCGCTTCGAACAGGCCCTCCGCGCCTACGACGCCATACCGTAAGAAATTTCCAGACAATTCAGGCGGAGCTGCCACACCCACCGTGACGGCTCCGCTCTTTTTTATACCCGAAAATACTGTCGGATAATAAATTATTGCTAACTTTGTGATAGTATTCATTCCAAGACACAGACAAATAATCACAACAACCTTAAAATAAAGCAATTATTATCCAAAACATGAACTTCAAGAGTATTATGGCCGCCTCGCTCTGCGCGATGGCTCTGTTCGCTTCGTGTGGCAATGCCGACACCAACCGAACCATTGTAACTGATGTTCCCGAGCGTCCTGCCGGACAGACCGACATGCTTGGCTTCGCCGCCGAGCCGATGGACTCCGTACGCATCGGCGTGGTAGGTCTGGGCATGCGTGGTTCTTCGGCTGCAAGCCGTCTCACGTTCGTGCCGGGAGCACGCGTAACCGCTATCTGCGACATCGACACCGCGCGCGTCAACAAAGTTATGGCACGCTATGCTGCCAAAAACTACGGCCCCGTAGCCACGTACGGCGGCGAGGAAGAGTCGTGGAAACAGCTCTGCGAGGATCCCAACGTGGATCTGGTATATGTGGTGACCGACTGGAAGCGCCACACTCCCATAGCAAAGTATGCCATGGAACAGGGCAAGCACACCGCCATAGAGGTGCCTGCCGCATCGACTCTTGAAGAGATCTGGGATCTCATCAACACTTCGGAGAAAACCCGCAAACACTGCATGATGCTTGAGAACTGCGTGTATGACTTCTTCGAGATGAACACTCTCAACATGGCCCAGCAGGGTCTGTTCGGCGAAGTGCTCCACACCGAAGGCTCTTACATCCACAATCTCGACGAGTTCTGGCCCGCATACGCCAACAACTGGCGCCTTGAATTCAACAAGGAGCGTCGCGGCGACGTATATCCCACCCACGGCGTAGGCCCCGCATGCCAGCTGCTCGACATACACCGCGGCGACCGCATGACCACCCTCGTGGCCATGGACACCAAGGCAGTCAACGGCCCGGCTGCATGGAAGAAAATGTTCGGCGAGACGCCCGACACTTTTGCCAACGGCGACCACACCATGACAATGATACGCACGGCCAACGGCAAGACCATCCAGATACAGCACGACGTCGTCAACCCGCGTCCCTACAGCCGCATGTATCAGCTGACCGGCACCAAGGGATTTGCCAACAAGTATCCCGTATCGCAGTATGCCTTCGAGCCCGAACAGCTTGACTCCGCTACCGTGCCCGATCACCAGAACCTCTCGGCTCACGGCGCCATCTCGCCCGAGCAGCAGGCGGCTCTTGAAGCACAGTATACCCATCCTATCATCCGCGAGGTAGGCGAAGTGGCCAAGACCGTCGGCGGCCACGGCGGCATGGACTACATCATGGACTACCGCCTCGTCTACTGCCTGCTCAACGGCCTGCCCCTCGACATGGACGTATACGACCTGGCCGAGTGGTGCGCTCTGACTCCCCTGTCGGAGATCTCGATCGCCAACGGCAGCGCCCCCGTGGAAGTGCCCGACTT
>CALHWU010000064.1 GCA_938039795.1 uncultured Muribaculaceae bacterium | reverse complement strand
TGGTAAATTTATTGAAAGGATAGGTTCCTATAATCCGAACACTAATCCTGCTACAATAACATTGAACTTCGAACGGGCTTTGTATTGGGTAAATGTAGGCGCTGAGCCTACCGACACCGTGCGCTCAATCCTCTCCAACGAGGGCGTGATGCTGATGAAGCACCTTCAGGGCGGTGTCAAGAAAGGCGCTTTCGACGAAGCTGAGGCCCAGCGTCGCTTCGAGGCATGGAAGAAGGCGAAGCAGGGTCAGATCGATGCTTTCAATGCGTCAATGGCCGACAAAAAAGAGCTCGCAGCCAAAGAGCGCTTCGAGGCTGAGCAGGCCAAGAACAAGGCAAAGGCTGAGATCGTGGCCAAGAAAAAGGCTGAGATCGCCGCTGCCAAGGCTGAGGCTGAAGCCGCAGCTGCCGCCGCAGAAGCAGCTCCCGCTGAGGAGGCTCCTGCTGAGGAGGCTCCCGCTGCAGAGTGAAGCCTGGCATCCGGTTGGATAGCCGGAAAGCCTTGAAAGCTACTGACATTATCAGGAGGTGTGTTAGAGATTCTCTTACGCACCTCCTTTGTATTATATAACTTATATAAACTTATATCCTTTCAGATCAGACCGATCGCGCGCAGCATGTCGGAGTAGTAGGCGGCTTTTGATGCAAGCGACATCGGATAGGCTCTCGATGTGGAGGGCATGCGCCAGTGGCGCAGTCGGCGCCCTTCGTAAACTGTTTCCACGAAGTGGCCCATTTTGGGCGCGTCAGATGAGGTAAGCATGGATATTACTTCCGCTGCTTTCTGTCCGGTCGTGGCTATGTCGGTGCATTCTGGCATGAGGCTGAGAAGCGCCCGGAGATCTACTGGCTGTATTATCTCAAGAAATTTGTCGGAAGCGTTATCGCGCAGGCGTCGCACTTTGGCCGCCGTATCCCACATGGCTATATGTCGCTCGGCGAGCATGTGGCGTATATCGGCGAGCCTGAAACCTCCGGTCGCCGGATCAGTCAGCCGTTGCGGATCACCGTAGACGACCAGCCCCATTATCCGCCAGAAGTCGTTGATGCGGTTGGGGTAGAAAAACTCCATCTGCCATCGCTTGGGCTGCGGTGGGAAAGTGCCCATGAATATGAGTTTGGCTCCGTCGGGAATGAACGGTTCCCACGGATGCGTCTCCACATTCACCGGATCCTCTCGATCATCACCTGAAATAGGCTGCTCAAGGCTGTTTGACGCCTTTGAGCGACGCCTGGGAGAGCTGTCGGGTTGTAGAGTCATGTTCTGCTATTATGTGCGTTTTCAACGGGCCTTCGCTTTCGCTGAGTATTTCGATATTTTCGGCTGTCGGGATCTCTGCGGCGCTGTCCTGTTGTGTGCTTTCATATGCTGCCCAAGCTCCGAGGGCTGCCAATGCAAGCAGAATTCGGGGTAGGATTTCTTTCATTATTACAATAATCGGTAGTTTGTTTCGCAAATTTAGCGTCTCTGCCCGAAGTTAGCAAACTTTAAGTGAAAAAAGTGATGCTGTATTGTCAATTTCTTCCGTAAGTATACAAAAATGCGCCCCCTTTGAGGACGCATTGATTGTTTGAAGATTTAATATGTTAAATAACATGAATTGTTGTCTAATGGTGTTATCCCAAGAGATTATACTACAGTGAACGAATCTGTGAGAGGGATATCTGCAGAGGAGGATCCGATCCTCACTTCAAATTCACCAGGTTCCACGGTCCAGTGCATGTCGCGGTCGTCGATGTCGGCCCGGCTGTCTTCGTAGACGTCCTTTACTCCATTCTTGTTGAAGTCGATCCCTCCGTTGTGGTAGATGCTGTTGCCGGCGTGGGTCTGCAGAGCAATCAGACACAGGGCCGCTGTGATGAATGTTTTCATTTCGAGTGAGGAATTGTGGTTGAGTAGTGGATATGAGTGTGGATCGCTGTGGGAATATATGCAGGGCGGTGTTTCAAAAATTACGTTTTTTGAAACACCGCCCGATATGATTCGTCAGTTGTGCGGTCAGGCCTTGACGCGGCTGATGTAGGAGCCGTCGCGGGTATCGACCTCGATGAGCTCTCCCTCGTTGATGAAGAGGGGCACGCGCACCTCGGCGCCGGTCTCGACGGTCGCGGGCTTGAGGGTGTTGGTGGCTGTGTCGCCTTTGAGGCCGGGCTCAGTATAGGTGATCTTGAGGACGGTCTTTATGGGCATCTCGGCGAAGAGCACGGTTTCAGTGGAGGCGTCGGTCACGACTTCGACAGTGTCGCCTTCCTTCATGAAAGCGGCGCCGGTGACGAGCTCTTTCTTGATAGGAATCTGCTCGAAAGTCTCGTTGTTCATGAAGATATCGTCGTCGCCGTCGGTATAGAGATACTGGAACGGGCGGCGCTCCACTCTTACGTCTTCGAGTTTCTCGCCGATATTGAAGCGGCGTTCGAGTACGCGGCCGTCGACAACGTCCTTGAGCTTAGTGCGCATGAAAGTGTTGCCTTTGCCGGGCTTTACGTGGAGGAATTCTACACAGAAGTAGAGACGGCCGTCCATGCGGATGCAGGTGCCGTTTTTGATGTCTTGAGCGTTGATCATATAATAAATGACATTTATTTCCGGGCGCAAATTTACGAAAAATGCGTCAAACTGCAAAGTATAGCGTTCGCTTCTACGCGATAAACCTTGCACAATGCCGCTGACCGGCGTTTCAGGCTGCATGAAAAGTGTGTGTCAAAATAGGAGCGGATGGGTGGTATTTTCGCCAATAATGCTTAAATTTGCACCCATAAACATCATCAACAATAAACCAAGCATGGTCGTATTCTTCAAGAAAGGCGCCGACACAGTGACTGCTGTGGAAACAGACCACCGTTTCTCTGACCAGGAGAAAGAGAAACTCACGTGGCTGCTGGGAGGCGCCAAACCGCTCTCGTCAACATCAGTGAAAGGCACATTTGTGGGTCCCCGCAAGGAGATGATAACCCCGTGGAGCACAAATGCTGTAGAGATTACCCAGAATATGGGGCTGACAGGAATCACGCGCATTGAACAGTTTGTGGTGGCGCGTGAAAATCCGCCAAAGTTCGACAAGATGCTGCAGCGTGTCTACGATGGCCTCAACTCAAAGGTGTTCACCACCGATCGCCGTCCGGAGCCGATAGTGTATATCGAGGATATTGCAGAATACAACCGCGCGGAGGGTCTGGCTCTCAGCCCAGATG
>CALHWU010000063.1 GCA_938039795.1 uncultured Muribaculaceae bacterium | reverse complement strand
TGGTGACGGGCACCTCGGCCGTAGGTATGAGATAGAGATTGTCCTCGCCCACGTAGTACATCTGCCCCTCCTTGTCGGGAAGCTGTCCCGTGCCGTAGCCCGAAGCCTCGTTGACCACGTAAGGGGGCTGCACTTCAAGGTAGCCTGCTTCCGAGGCCTGGTCGAGGAAAAACTGTATGAGAGCTCTCTGCAGCTTGGCGCCTTTGCCCTTGTAGACGGGGAATCCGGCTCCGGTGATCTTCACTCCGAGGTCGAAGTCGATCAGGTCGTATTTTTTTGCCAGATCCCAGTGGGGAAGCGCGTCAGCGGGAAGGTCGGGCATGGGGCCTCCGGTCTTCTCGACCACATTGTCCTCGGCGGTCAGACCCTTGGGGACAGCCGGACAGGGCAGATTGGGCACTGTCAGCAATATGTCGCGCATGCGGCGTTCGGTGTCGGCCAGACTGTCGGCCACATCCTTCTGCTGTGCCTTGAGATCGGCCACCTGTCGCTTTGCCTCCTCGGCCTCATCCTTTTTGCCCTGCTTCATGAGTGCGCCGATCGAAGCGGCGAGCTTGTTGAGTTCTGCGGCGCGTGTATCGTTCGACAGCTGGAGCTGACGGCGCTGCGCGTCGAGCTTCATTATTTCGTCGATCGGGCCGCGTCCGTCGAAGCCTTTGATGGCCAGACACTCCACCACCTGATCGGGATTCTCTCTGATCTGCTGTAAGGTAAGCATATGTTTTCAATCGTAATCGGGTTAATTCTTATGCGAGCAGTTCCTTGACCTTTGCGGAGATCGCGCGGCCGTCGGCACGTCCGGCGAGGGCCTTCGAGGCCACGCCCATCACCTTGCCCATCTCCTTGGCAGAGGTGGCTCCGGTCTGCTCAATGATCTTTTTCAGTTCGGCGGTCAGTTCCTCTTCGGAAAGCTGCTTCGGGAGATACTCCTCGATGACTGCTGCCTCGGCAAGCTCATTGGCGGCAAGCTCCGGACGATTCTGCTGGGAGTAGATCTCGGCCGTCTCGCGGCGCTGTTTCACCATCTTCGTCATTATCCTGACAGCCATATCGTCGGTCAGAGTGCCGTCGGCTCCTTTTGCCGTCCGGGCCTCAAGAAATTCCTTCTTTATGCCCCGCAGAGTCTCCAGTCTGACGTGATCGCGGGCCAGCATCGCGCCCTTGATATCGGCGCTTATGCGTTCAAACATGTCCATAGTCTTGGTTTTGTCGGTTTTTATGCGCGCAAAGTTACGAAATTCGCCCCAAAGTTCATAGATAAAAATGACAATCTCCGCAGCCTCCTGACGCCGCCGCCAACTATATCAAAAGATTGCCAGCCGACAAGCTTAATGAGGTTCTGGCGATAATTGGGAAGTTATACTAAAAAACGCCAACTTGTTTACTTATAAATAAAAACATTTTTCGTAACTTTGCGGTTGTTAAGATAGGGAGACAATACAGATATGAGTGAAGCAGAACTTATACAGCTCAACAAAGACCATAACTGCACCCTTTACACTATTCAGTTCATTACTGAGGACAAGGGTGAGTATCTTCGTTTCTATAATCGTTTCAAGGACGACGCTACTTATAATGAAGATTTGGCCCGTATAGCCAAGTTCGTTGAAAGCATCGCTGATCTTGGTGCGTTGGAGCGTTTCTTCCGACCGGAAGGTAAGATGAGTGATCGTGTATGTGCGCTCCCGGTTGTAAAATCAAAGTTGCGCCTGTATTGTCTTCGACTTTCAGATAGCATCCTTATCCTCGGCAATGGTGGAGTCAAGAAAACGCGTACATATGATGAAGATGATGAGCTGCGCGGATTTGTAGTCACCCTGCAAAACTTTGACAAGCTTATCAAAGAATGTGTGAAGGACGGAACTATTAGCATTACCGAGAATGAAATTGAAACCGACAAAACATTTGATGTATGAAGACATCCTTTGATGAATACAATCGTATAGTGTCATCTATACCCGAACATATCCATAACGAGGTGGACATGGAAATGGCTGTATCCAATAGAATTTATGACCTTATGACCCAAAAAGGGTTGTCAAAGGCTGAGTTTGCCCGCTCTATTGGTAAGCGTCCGTGTGAAATAACCAAGTGGCTGAGTGGACAGCATAATTTCACACTCTCCACTCTCACTATGCTGTCCTCATTCTTCGGCCAGCCGATAATAACCGTTAGATGATTGCAATGGCTGATTTTGGGTATAAAGAACTGATAGAACTGAAACAGATTAAAGGGAAACACGGAGAAAACGGTATATAAGACTTCCACGGCAAATCGGATGACGCCGCCGCCATCACACAACAAACCCCTCCATGGCCTCACGGAAGGGTTTGCTGATATACGGTCACTTGCTGACAACCACTATCACAGGATTGGCATCGTCGGGCATATCCTGCAGCGACGCCGGGAGCTCGGCGTCGGGATGCTCTTCGGTCCACTTGATTATATCCTCGATCTTCAGGAAGCCGATCAGGTCGCCGTCGGAAGTGGTGAGCACCGGATTGAACGGCATGAAGCCCTCGATGTCGTCGACAAATCCCCTGGAGGCGTCAGTGGCCACCGTCTTGCCTGTGGATTTGTCGTAATATCCCATATATGGCTCATGATCGCCGTTCATCCATCCGACGCTTGCCCCGAATACGATCTTGTCAGGCGTCTCAAGCACCTCGCATAGCATCAGATTGTCTTTCTGAATCCCGTCAATGTTCATTGTGCGGTAGTCGACACCCTTCTCGCCGGTATTGAACACGTAGGCTTTTTCCATTCCCGAGGGAGTGACGGTGTAGAGCGTGTCGACATACGAAGGCTTGAACCTCACGTCGCGGCCGCAGAACCACATCTGACGGCTCATACCCATAGCCTCATATGTGCTTTTGTCGCCCACCCTGTACTGCATGAAGACCGTCTGACTGTTGAGCATCACACCATGCACTGCACTCATCGACACATTATGCCAGGTTCGCGAAGACGGCAGCTGGGGCATGGGGTAGACAGTAATCGTATCGGCCGGCGAATTCAGGCCGCTGCGCATGAGCTGCATACCGAATGAGTTGTCATAGACAAGCGATGATACCGTCAGCACAGTAGTATCCGTCACAGCAGAACCCCAGCGGGAGAAAGCTCCCGGACGTATCACGCCGAGATACTGCCCGTCGAGCGAATATTTCTGTGCCTTTGCTCCGTCGGTGACGTAGGAGTAAAAATACAGCACGTCGGGATTGCCGACGGTCATCGTCGGCACCGGACTCGACCAGGCCTGAGGATCCTGACCGGCATGGCCGATGGAAGCGATGAAACCGCCGTCGGAGAGTCTGAAGGCCTTGCAGTTCTGTGCCGCCAGCCCCCATGGATCCATGCCTACGACAAACAACGCTCCGTTCTCGGCCCGCAGTATGTACTGGTTGCCGATAAGCGAACTGTCGTTGGTCTCCAACGGTATGTAAGAGATTTTCGAGCCAAGATCGCTCACTTTGAGATCGACGGGCGAAGCCAAAGCTCCGGCCACATCCACTACGGGAAGCTCGCCGTCACCGGCAGTCTTCACACCCTGACAGCCGCAGAGCAATGCGACTGCCGAAATAGAAGCAATAATTTTTCGCATGATTGATTTAGTTGATGATTTACAGCGGCAAATTTAATAATTTAATCACAAACTCAATCATGCCGGAGGCATTTTCTCAGCCAGGTGGCGAGTTCCACTATGACTGCGTCATGACACGGCATCCGGTCGCGGCGGAATCCCCAGCCATGACCGCCCGAGGGATAGATGTGCATCGATGCATCGACCCCCTCGCGGCGCAGAGCCAGGAAATAGTTGATGGAATTGAGCGGCGACACGGCCGGATCGTCGGCGCTGAGGGCTATGAATGCGGGAGGCGTGGAGGGAGTGACCTGCTGCTCGGCGGAGTAGCGGGCACGCATCTCGGGCGTGTCGTTCTTGCCGAGAAACTGCACGGCGCTACCCTCGTGGGTGATGCCCCGCGTGAGAGTCACCACCGGGTAGAAGAGTATCTGGAATGCCGGGCGGCAGCCTTCTGAGGGATGGGTGGCAACGGCGGAGGCAAGATGTCCCCCGGCCGAGAAGCCCATGATGCCGATGCTGTCGGGATTGACATGCCACTCTCCGGCATTCTCTGCCAGCACGCGGTAGGCAGCGGCCACATCGCCAAGCGGACGGCGCATGTCGCCCTCCGGAAGCTTATAGTCGAGCACGGCATAGGTGACGCCCAGACTGTTGAAGAACGGCGCCCAGTCGTAGCCCTCATGATCGGCAGCGACCTTTGAATAGCCTCCGCCGGGAAGGGCAAGCACCGTCAGCCCCGTGGGCTTTGAGGGCACGTACACGCGCATGGCCGGCGACTCAACCTCTACGACCCTGCCCTGGGCGAATGTGGTGACCGAGGCGAGCGACAGCGCGCTGAGCGCGGCAGCCACCCCCTTGCGGATACCCGCAGGCGCCGAAACGCGCCTGCCGCCGCGGCCCGACATATGGTCGGCCATGCGGCTCTCTATAAATCCGTCGGCCATGTTTTACTCCTGATTTTGCGATTCGAGAATGCGTGTCAGCTCGGCCACACCCTCCGAGGCGCCTTTGCGGATCACGTGGACCCACGCGGGCACAGGCGCCGGATTGGGATCGATATAGTAGACCGGAGTGCCGGGACGCACGTAGCCGAGCAGCCCGGCGGCGGGATACACCACCAGACTCGTGCCTATGACCACGAATATGTCGGCCTGGCGCACAAGATCGACCGCCGGCTCCATCATCGGCACAGCCTCCTGGAAAAACACAATGTGTGGCCGCAGCTGTCGGCCGTCGGCATCGCGGCTCTCGGGCGATGTCTCTATATGCTCCGGATCGAGACGGTAGACGCGGTAGGGCTCATCGACCGTGCGCACGGCCATCAGCTCGCCATGGAGGTGAAGCACATGGCTGCTCCCGCCCCTCTCGTGAAGATCGTCGACATTCTGGGTGATGACATATACCTCGAAATGCTTTTCAAGCTCGGCGAGGCCGATATGGCCCGCATTGGGCTTCGCCTTGAGGAGTTCGCGGCGACGGGCGTTGTAGAAGTCGTGGACGAGCTTCGGATTGCGACGGAATCCGTCGGCGCTGGCCACGTCCATTACCGGGTAGTTCTCCCACAGTCCGCCGCTGTCGCGGAACGTGCTTATGCCGCTCTCGGCGCTCATGCCGGCGCCGGTGGAAATGACGATCTTTTTCATAGCGTATGTTTTGTTTTATCAGTCTAAAATCTGAAAAGCGAGAAATTGACGCTCCCGTAGGCCCGGTGGTCGAAGAAACCGGGCAGCGAGGAGAAGTCATACCGGCGGGAATGCTCCATGACGAAGAGCGTTCCCTTCTTTACGAGCGCCGAACCGATGACGCGGCCCGGTATCTCGCCGAAGTCGGGCATGTCATAGGGGGGATCGGCGAAGATGAAGTCAAACGGCGTACGCGCCGCTGATATGTAGCGCAGGGCGTCGCCGCGCACCAGATGGAGATTGTCGGCGCCGAGGGTCTCGGCCGTGCGGCGTATGAAGGAGCACTGCACCGGCGCGCGCTCCACAGCCGTCACCTCCGCCGCTCCTCGCGAAAGAAGTTCGAAAGTGATGGCCCCCGTTCCGGCGAACAGGTCGAGCGCCCTTACGCCCTCAAGATCCATCAGATTCTCGACGACGTTGAATATATTCTCGCGGGCGAAGTCGGTTGTAGGACGGGCTGTGATGCCCGTCGGCACGTCAAACCGGCGTCGGCCGTATTTACCTCTTATGATTCTCACTTTGTATTGATTCGGAAGATTCTCTTTTTATATGATCTATTGTATTATATGATCTCTTGGCTGTCATGGAGTCAAACGCCCCGGACTAGCCGGAAGTTCACGCCTGCCGCTCCTCTCCCGGCCGCTCAGATCCATACCGCTAAATTAGCAAATTTCCCTCTCTTTCCAAAAGGAATAACAAGATGACAATTATTTTTCGCAATAGGATATGCCGGGGAAGCGATACTATCAACCAAAGTCTTACAAAACAATAACTGGGCCAGCCGTGTCAACAAGAGAAAACGGCATGGTGTCATTTGCAATCATATTGTGGGCGATCGATATGACTTCACTGCAACATGCTGCCGGATTTTCAGATTTATAAAACCGGAGGCATATTCAGAAAAAACAGAACAACCGATAAACTCCATCCAAATTCCGAACTTTCGGGGGTTATCAAAGATTTTGATAACCCTCAAACAAAGTTTTCTCTATTCTAAACTCTGAATTTCGCCGAGTTTACTCTACTCAGGCTGACGGGCGGGAGGGGAGGAAATAGTCGGGGAGGTCGGCGGCGGCGTGGCCGAGGCGACAGATGGCGGGAGATGCGTTGACCATCTCGACCGGGCACGATGCGCCGCGCAGCATGTCGGCCATCACGGCGCAGGCCTCGCGCGAGGCTCCGGCACGGCGCAGAAAGACAGTGCCCCGGTCGGCGCCATATACGCGCCTCAGGGCGGCCACATAGTATGCGGCATCCTCGGGAGCGGCCGCGCGGAAACTGTTGGATATCATCAGCCTGCCGTCGAGATTATAGACGACCCGGACAACGCCCTCCTCACACGAAGCCCAGAGGCCATCGGCCTGCCAGGTCTCGATCATGGCCGCGACGGTAGGACGTATCGTGATATTGAAAAATGTGCGGCGGAAGAAAGCGAGAAGCTGCTGATCCTCTTCCGAGGCGACCACCGGCCCGCGCGAAGTAGTCTCCGTCAGCGTGGCCTCGGCATCCTCACCCAAAGTGGCCCTGAAAGCATCGGCGGCTTCCTCGGGATCAAGCTCTGCAGGCAGGAGCGCCACGCGGTCGGAAGCGGTCAGAAGCGTGATGCGGCTGAAGTCGGACAGAAGCAGCGGATTATCGTAGACAGCTTCCTCCACGGCTTTGGCATAGCTTCCGGCGGTCTCGGTCAAAAGAGGAATATGCGAGAGGATCATCTGCTCGCTGTCGACCGGCGGCAGCAGAGCCGCGGTGAGCGAAGTATCGGAGAGCTGCATCACGAGGCTCCAGAGCTCCGGCTGGGCTATAAGATCCTTTTCAAGACGGTTGGGCATGATTCAGAGACGTTTTATAAGCGACAGACCGTCGCGGAGCGGAAATATCACCGATTCCAGCTCCGGATCGGCAGCCACAAGTTGGTTGAACTGCATGATGCCGCGCAGCTGCGGGTCGCGGGCGGCATCCTTGTCGATGACCTGACCCGACCATAGCGTATTGTCGGCCAGTATATATCCGCCGGGGGACATGCGAGGTTTCAGGAGGGAGAGAAATTCGGGATAGCGGCGCTTGTCGGCGTCGAGAAACACCATATCCCACTCCCCTCCCAGCCGCTCCACCACTTCGGCGGCATCGCCGATATGCAGAGTGATGGCGGGAAACGGAGCGAACCGCTCGCGAAGCTCATCCTCCATCTCGTCGTCGATCTCAACGGTGTCGAGCGTAGCGCCCGACGGCAGCCCCTCGGCTATGCAGAGGGCGGAGTAGCCGGTGAACGTGCCCAGTTCAAGCACCCGGCGCGGCGCTATCATCTCCGTGAGCATCTTCAGGATGCGCCCCTGCAGATGGCCGGAACACATGCGTGGATAGAGATGATGGAGCCACGTGTGGCGGTAGAGCCGCTGCAGATGCTCGGGTTCGGGCGAGATATGACCCTCAATATATTGCTCGAGAGCCTCTTCGGTCAGCATAAGTCCGCTCATAGCGCCCCGAAATAGGTTTGCGAGGCCTCGATGCATCGCCTCATGGCGTCGACGCACTCCTCGGGAAAATGACCCTGGGCGGTCTCGCCTGTGAGCAGAAGGGTCTCCACGCCGTCGCGCACGGCAAAGGCCACGTCGGTCATCTCGGCGCGCGTGGGGTAGGGATGGTCGACCATCGAGGTGAGTATCTGCGTCGACACGATCACGGGCTTTCCCGCGTCATGAGCGAGCGAGCAGGCCTTGTGCTGCACGGCGGGGATAGTGGCCACGTCGATCTGCGTGCCGAGGTCGCCGCGCGCCACGAGTATGCCGTCGGCCGCCTCAAGTATGCCGTTGAAATTCTTCAGGGCGTCGCGGCACTCTATCTTGGCATAAACCCGTATGGGTGTGCCGGCAGTCAAGGCTCTTACCGCATCCACGTCGGCCGCGCTGCGCACGAAGGAGTGGGCTATCATGTCGATCCCCTCCTCCACGGCCACCTCTATGGCGCGGCGGTCGCGCTCCGACACTGCCGGGAGCGGAGGCAGGTCGGTATCGGGCAGATTTACGGTCTTGCGCGAACCCAGCTCGCCGCCGAGAGTGACCACGGCTTCCACGCGGTCGCCGTCGGCTCTGCTGACCGACAGCTCCATGGCGCCGTCGTCGAGCACCACGCGGTCGCCCTTGCGAAGCGCCCCGCAGACACCCTCCACGGCTATTCCTATGATACCGGAGGAAGTCGGAGCGCCCGCGGCGATCATCACTTTGTCGCCCTCGGCAAACGTCACCGATTCCAGGGCGCCGTCAAGCGCCGTAGTGCGGATTTCAGGGCCCTTGGTATCCATCAGTATCCCTACGCCGGGGACATGTCTGCGCACCGCGCGGATGATCCGCCGCAATCCCTCGCCGTCGACGTGGGCCGAATTGATGCGCACGGAGTCCATGCCGGCGCGGCGCAGCGATTTGAGAAAGTTAGCGTCGCAACGGGCATCGGTCACCGTAGCCATTATGTCGGTAAGTCTTTTCATTGTCATCTGCCGGAATTATTTGTCATTATGCGCTATCGCCTCTACTGCCAGGCGGTAACTGTCGAGACCGAATCCCGCTATTGAGCCGCGGCACACCGGAGCGATAAGCGAGCGGTGGCGTATCTCCTCGCGGGCGGCCACGTTGGATATGTGTACCTCAACCACCGGCACCTCGATGGCCGCGATGGCGTCGGCTATGGCGAGCGATGTGTGGGTATATGCGCCTGCATTGAGTATGATGCCGGCGTAAGCGTCGCCGAAGCCGGCAGCATGCAGACGGTCGATAATCGCTCCTTCGTGGTTGCTCTGGAAATACTCCAGCTCGATGTCGGGATAGAGACCGCGCAGGCGCTCAAGCGCGGAGTCGAAAGTGGCGCTTCCGTAGATGCCCGGCTCACGCACCCCGAGAAGATTGAGGTTAGGGCCGTTTATTATCAGTATTTTCATATAATGTCGTCAAAATAAAGCGGGAATGAGGTATCCCGAAAAGTCAACTATTATCAGATGTTTAACGGCATAGCCACGAGCATGCGCATGCCCACGTGGGTGAGCGCCATGATCGAGATCAGAATCCATGCCATCGCCCTGCGGCTGTCCCAGCAGAGGCATGCGAGCCATGCGGCTACGGCCACATAGAACGGATAGATCCAGACGAGAGTGCGCACAATGCCGCCGTCGGACGGACATGCGTCGAGAAGCGCCGGAGTCTGGAATACCGGAAGCGCCACGATGACGGCCAGCGCGATAAACCATCCGGGAGCGCGGTAACTTGCGGGCTGCGTCATTTTCCCGCCCCCTCCCTGAGGCTCTCGCGGTAGGCGGCCACTGTCTCGGTCAGGCCGGCTGCGAGATCATAGCGGGGAGCGAAGCCGAAGTCGGCCACCGCTTCATCGACCGAACAGTTCCAGTTGCGCTGACGCATAATCCGGAACTTGTCGCGGTTGAGCGTGCTCGGCTTCGACCGCATGACGCCGATTTTCTCGGCCACAGCCGACACCACATAGAGCATCCATATCGGCACTCTCACCGGTATGACCAGCTTGCGGCCGAGGATGCGGGCGGCAATGCGCCGGAATTCGGCCTGAGAGTAGCTGCGCGGCTCCGAGATTATATATTTCCGCCGCAGGGTGCGGTCCGATGCAAGAGCGTCGAACACTGCCGCCGCAAGATCCTTGACGTAGATGAATGTCAGCATCTGGCGGCGCATCCCCACGCCGAAATCCCAGTGACGGTCGATGGAACGTATCATCATCAGATAGTCGAGCTCGTGGGGCCCGTAGACTCCCGTCGGACGGAATATCGTCCAAGGGATATCGGGACAGGTCTCCAGAAACGTCTCGGCCTTGATCTTGCTGACGCCGTAGCGTGTATCGGGAGCCGGGATGGTCTTGCCGGTCAGGGGCGCGTAAGTGCGCTCATCGCCTGGGCCGAGAGCCGAGAGGCTGCTCATGTAGAGAAACCGCTGCGGAATGCGTCCGCACTGACGCAACGCCTCGACGACATTGCGGAGATACTGGTAGTTGATACGGTTGAAGTCGGCGAAGTTGGTGCATTTCGTCGCTCCGAGATTATACACCAGCCAGTAGGGATCGCCCTCGGGGATGGCGTCGGTTATAGCCTCGGCCATCTGCACGGGATTCTCGTAGTCGAGCGTCACGAAACTGATGCGGTCGTCGGCCAGATAGCGGCGCGAGGTCGACTCCCTGACGCCGGCAAGAACCGTATATCCCCGCCGAAGCGCCTCCTCGGCGATAAAACCGCCGACAAATCCGCCGGCACCTATGATGAGTACGTTTTTGTTCATTTGAAAGCAAAGTTAGGGAAAATCCGCGGATTTTCCTTAATTTTGCAGACAAAGCAGATAACCTACCGACAGATCATGGGCAAGAACAAATTGAAAAAATTCCGGGAGATGGAGGATATACCCTTCGTCGTGCAATGCCCCTTCGCTTCGCTGGCCGCTGAAGGTTTCAGCATGAAAGGACACTGGCATACTGAATTTTTCCACAACGACAACCCCATTGTGCTCGAACTCGGATGCGGCAAGGGCGAATACACCGTAGGACTGGCCGAGCGCACCCCCGACAAGAATTTCATCGGCATCGACGTGAAGGGAGCCCGAATGTGGACCGGCGCCAAGCGAGCCCAGCAGATGGGGCTGACCAACGTTGGCTTTCTCCGTACCGACATAGAACTGATAGACCGTTTCTTCGGCCCCGGCGAAGTGAGCGAGATATGGATCACATTCCCCGACCCGCAGATGAAGAAGGTGCGCAAGCGGCTGACATCAACCCGTTTTCTCGATCTCTACACCCACATACTGAAACCTGATGGCAAGCTTCACCTGAAAACCGACAGCCCATTTCTCTACACATATACACGCGCCATGGCCGAGCACAACGGTATCATGCCTGAAGCCGACACAGCCGATCTCTACGGCGATCCCGACCATCCCGCCGACGAAATACTGTCGATACGCACCTACTACGAACAGCAGTGGCTCTCGCGCGGCCTGACGATAAAATATCTGCGGCTCACCATACCTCGCGACCGCGTGCTGACCGAACCCGACATAGAGATACCCTACGACACCTACCGCAGCTTCTCGCGCGGACATGTCGAAGGCGAAGAACAATAAACTCATATCAACATATCCAAGCTGATCCATCATGGAACGACTATATCCCAACCTCATTCTCGACGCCCTGCGCAATGTGCGCTATCCGGGCAACGGACGAGACATCGTAGACCTCGGCATGATCGCTGACGACATACGTATCGACGGGCCGAAAGTGAGCTTCACGATCGTTTTCGACAAGCCCACCGACCCCTTCATGAAGTCGATCGTAAAAGCGGCCGAAGCCGCTCTCCACACCTATATATCACCCGAAGTAGAGGCCACAATCGCCACTGCCTCGCGGCAGCCTGAACAGAAAGCCGCCCCGATGCTTCCCGGCGTGAAGAACATCATAGGCGTCAGCTCCGGCAAGGGGGGCGTGGGCAAATCGACAGTGGCTGTGAATCTCGCCGTGGCGCTGGCGCAGGAAGGCTACAGAGTGGGACTGCTCGACGCCGACATATTCGGCCCGTCGCTCCCGAAGATGTTCGGAGTGGAGGACGAGCAGGTCTACATGCATGAGGTGGACGGCCGCGCGCTGATCATCCCCCTTGAAAAATATGGAGTGAAACTGCTGTCGATAGGATTTCTCGTCGACAAGGAGAGCGCTGTGCTCTGGCGCGGCGGCATGGCCTCCAACGCGCTCAAACAGCTCATAGGCGAAGCCGACTGGGGCGAACTCGACTATTTCCTCATCGACATGCCCCCTGGCACAAGCGACATCCATCTTACCCTCGTGCAGACTCTTGCCATCACCGGAGTGGTCATCGTCAGCACTCCGCAGGAAGTGGCCCTCGCCGACGCGCGCAAAGGCATCTCAATGTTTACAGGCGACAAGGTCAACGTGCCCATACTCGGACTGGTGGAAAACATGGCCTGGTTCACTCCCGAACGTCACCCCGACGAGCGCTACTACATTTTCGGCCGCGAGGGTGGCGTGAAGCTCGCTGAAAAACTCGGCGTGAAGCTCCTTGGCCAGATCCCGGTGGTGGAATCCATATGCGAGGGGGGCGACGACGGCCATCCGGTAGCCCTCGACGACACCACCCTCACAGGGCAGGCCTTCCGCCATGTGGCCCGCGAGGTGGTGGATGCCTGCGACCGCCGCAACGGCACTCTCCCGCCCACCATCAAGGTATCGCTGCACTGAATCCCTTCGCAGGCAGATCTGCCATGCGGATGACAATAATTGACGTGGACGGCTCAATACGGGCCGTCCACGCTCATTTTTCTTTATTTTCGTGACGATTGCGGCCATGGCGGCGCATGGATTCGGCGATGATCCATTGTATCTGGCCGTTGACCGAGCGGAATTCCTGCGCCGCCCACGCCTCAACCTTTTCCATCGTTTCGGCGTCAAGGCGTAGCAGGAAACTTTTACCCGTCTCCTTTTTAGCCATGGGCTATCAATTGTAGAGAGTGCCGGTGTTGACCACGGGCTGAGCCGGCTCGTCGGCACAGAGCACTACGAGCAGATTGCTCACCATAGCGGCCTTGCGCTCCTCGTCGAGCTCCACCACCTGCTCCTCCTTCAGCTCGTTGAGCGCCATCTTCACCATCGACACGGCGCCCTCCACTATCTTCTCGCGGGCGGCAATAATGGCCGATGCCTGCTGACGGCGCAGCATTACGGCTGCTATCTCGGGCGCATAGGCGAGATAATTGAGGCGCGCCTCCACTACCTCGATGCCGGCCATTGACAGGCGTTCGTTGAGTTTCTCCTCAAGAAGCTCCACGATCTCATGGCTCCCTCCGCGAAGGGTAGGCTCCTTGGTCTTGGAGTCCTCGTCGTCATAGGCGAAGCGCCCCGTCACTTCGCGCAGAGCCGCGTCGCTCTGTATCTTCACGAAATTCTCGAGGGCCTTGGAAGTATTTCCCGACTGGGTGGTGACATTGGTCTTGCCGTCGCTCTCCACGGTTATCACTGAGGTCTCTCCCGAGTCGATATCGAATACGGCCCGGTAGGTATCCCTTACTTTCCACACCAGCACCATTCCTATCATCACGGGATTACCCACCTTGTCGTTGACCTTTATCGGGGCTATGTCCATGTTGCGGATGCGCAGTGAGATCTTCTTGGCCGTCATGAACGGATTGCGCCAGAAAAAACCGGTCTGGCGGAATGTGCCGCGATATTTGCCGAAGAATATCATGACGCGCGCCTGATTGGGCTGCTGTGTGAAATATCCGCAAAGACTGATTAAGAACGTAAGCCCAAGCAGCAATGCAAGCACTATCGCCGCCCCCGAGCCATAGCATGCGGCCCAGTAAATCGAGCCTGCGATAAGGGCGGGAATGACGATGATGTTGACCAGCAGCATCAGAAATCCGTTTACCGTTTTGCCGGCGAACGTAAACTCGTGGTTTTTGTCAGGTGTATCCATATCTGATTGTGATATTAAAATGATATCACAAAGATATGTGTAATTTCGCGTTGTTCCAACAGTCGGCCGAATATTTTTATCGGAAGCGATGGCGGCACAAGCCGACATCAACGGTTTTTCAACCGATAAGTCACCACGACCGGATTGGCTTCCGGACTGATGACCCGGCTCAGACTGTCGATGCGCGGATCGGCCGACGCTCCGGCCTCGATGCCCTCTATCAGTTCTTCGGGCGTAAAGGTCACCGTAAATTCCGGGCCATCCATCCGCGTATAGAAATATCGCCTCGCGCCATGTCTGGAATTCGTGATGTCGTCAGCGACATCATCGAGCGACACTACCTGACGGCTTTCTGGAGCCACGGTGGCCCACAGACGCATCTCCGTGCGGTCAGGAGTTCCGGTAATGACAAAGCTCTGACTGTCGGAAGCGCCGATGCTGTGGCTCACAGTGCCGCTCAACGTACCTTCGGGCAATCCGAACTTATTTTTCTTCACGGTCGACTCGTAGGCGGCCAACTCCTCCATGCCCGGGATATCAGCCAGAGGCATAAGGCGGGTGCTGCCGTCGGACGGATCGTAGACCGTCGTCTCATTGACCGACAGAACTGTGAACAGGAGCCGACCGTCGGGCATCCTCACTATCGGGTCGACATACGACGTCCCGGTCAGAGAATTTGCCGGATATGTGGCCACAAGTTCATTGAAAAATGGATCAGTAACATGATATACCAGCGAGTCACGGCCTACATTGAATATAAATCCACCTCCGTCGATCACCTCGAAATCCCAGGCAACGTCATATGGTATCTTACGGCTCTCTATGAAATCGCCGTCGGCGGTATAGGTCATCAGGCAGTCGGAATTGAGGATATATAGTGTGTCACGCGCTACATTGATCGTCACACCTTTCAACGGATCCAATTCGCCTGGACCCTCTCCGGTGCGGGTGACCGTGCGGATGAAGCTTCCGTCGCGCCCGAAGATCTTTACCGACGGATTGCCTCCCGTCCAGGGCTTGTCGTACACATAAAATCGTTCGCCATCGCAACGCAACTGGTTCACCTCAGCAATGAGCGATGAGTTATTAGTGGCAAGCGGCACCACGTCGACAATCTCTATCAGTTCCGACAGATTGCTGATCTTCTGCGGCTGATAAAGCCCTGTGGCTACCAGCGGGCCATCCCCCGTCTCGCCACTTCCCGAACATGCGGCGACCATCACGCCCATGACCGCCGCCACCAACATCTTGACTTTTTCCATGATTCTTTAGCTATTTTGTAAGTCTTCAATTGCAAATATAAACTGTTTTTGCTTACAAACAAAACGTCAAAATACCCTATATACTTTTTTCGGTATCGGGGCTACTCCCATGCACCTGATACTCTCTCCTCGACGGCCTCATCTACGAAGATGCCGAACGGATTCTCTCCTGACCCCACCAAGGCGGCGTTCCGCCCGCCATGGCGGGGCTTACAGATGTAACGTGGTCTACGACCACTCCCGTCCGCTCCGCTGATGGCACCTACCTCTATGGCCACCGCTTTGATACGCTCCCCCTTCGCGCGCCGAAAGGACACTCTTTCACTATCGGATGCTCCGTGGAGCATCCCTACATTATGCAATGGAGTGGCATCCTCGGAGCCGCGATGCATGCGGGCAGAATACCCGGTTCGGATCGGAGCGCCCCCGCCGGCACAGGCCTATAATCTGTAGATAGCCGCACCCTGCGTCTCCTCCCCAGCATTAGGGGTGGTCGTAGACCACCGAACTTTGTAAACCCCGCCATGCCGGCCGTAGGGCGGCTTGGTGGGGTGAGCGTCGCGCGCATACGGATCTTCGTAGATGAGCCGCAGAGCCATCATCCGTTAAGTAGTGTGATTATCATAAACTTCATAATATCCACATTTCCAACTAATAACCAGCTTACACAGGCGAGATGTAACAAGAGTGTAACTGATTTAACCTCGTTTAACACAAAAACTATTGCACGCCCGTAATTCTCCGTAACTTTGCATTGTCAACGAAATGTAACAACATCAGCGCTGGCAAATCTGACATAAAACAAATCACCTCTTAAAACGCATCACAATGGCTACAGCAAACTTCCAAAACCGCCTCATGGGTCTTCAGGCAAATCTCCTGAACTTCGCCTATATGCTCACATCCAACCGCGACGATGCCTACGATCTGCTGCAGGACACCACGCTGAAAGCCCTTGACAACGCCGACAAGTATGTGGAGAACACCAATTTCAAGGGCTGGGTGTTCACGATCATGCGCAACATATTCATCAACAACTATCGCCGCGTGGTGCGTTCGGCCACCGTGATCGACCAGACGGAGGATCTCTACCACCTCAACCTCAGCCAGGACTCCGGCCTGGAAACTCCGGAAGGATCCATCGGCGCCAGCGAGATCACGGCTGCGATCAACGAGTTCCCCGACAAGTACCGCATCCCATTCTCGATGCATGTGGCAGGATACAAATACGGCGAGATAGCCGAGAAGATGCAGCTTCCGCTGGGCACCATCAAGAGCCGCATATTCTTCGCCCGCCAGCAGCTCCAGACCCGTTTTGCCGACTACCGCTGATGCCATCTCTTCCAACCCCGACATATATGACACATTAAGGAAAACACACGCATCAAAAAGTCTGCGGGCGATCTCTGCAAATCGGGAGATCGCCCGCAGGCTTTTTTGTATCATAAGTGATAATACTGTTCAGGAACGTATGGCAGCCTCGCGCGCCGCATCCCAGTAGCGGCAGTCGAGCTCGAAGAAGAGGGAGGTGTAAGGGATCGTGAGTCCCGACTTGATTATCACTACCCGATAAAGGCGGCTGACTTCGTCAAGCTTCAATATCAGCTGCTCGTGATCTACCTCCTTCATATCGGCTCCGGCGCCGAGAGCCGCATCGACCTCGGCACGATAGGCTGTGATGCCCGGACAGAGATTTTCGTCGAGGCGAAGCTGCTCGCTGTCGCGATACACATGGGGGAACACATGGGGTGAGGCATTGAGCTCCTGCATCACCGTGGCGAGCACGGCGGCGAAGTCGTCGGAAGTGGCGTCGAGCGTCGCTACTCCGGGATTGGTCTGCAAGGGATATGCCATATCGGTGACCACTATCCAGTTGCGGTGCCCCAGAAGAGGCATCATTTCATGAAGGGTTTGTTTCCATTCCATATTGTCAGACGTTTTGATTACTGATGGTTGAATCGCAGAGCCTGGCCGCGCACCGACGAGAATACTATTCCATGGCGATAGGCAGTCTGGCCGTTGACCCATGTCTGGTCGACACGGACACTCAGCGGCGCACCCTCAAGAGGGCTCCAGCCGCACCGGCTGATGACCGACTCTGGAGTGACAGGGTAAGGCTCCACGTCGTCATCGACCATGACGAGATCGGCATAATACCCCTTACGGATGAATCCGCGCCGCTCTATGCCGAGCAGCAGGGCCGGATTGTGGGCCATTTTCTCCACTACCTGCTCAAGAGTCAGCACTCCCTCCTTGGAGAGCTCAAGCATGACAGGCAGCGAGAACTGCACCATCGGCATGCCGCTGACAGCGGTCATAGCCGTACCCTCCTTCTCTTCGGGAAGATGGGGAGCATGATCGGTGGCGATGACGTCGATCAGTCCGTTGGCCACGGCATAGCGCAGTGCATCGCGGTCGGTAGGCCGCTTGATGGCGGGATTGCACTTGATGCGCGCTCCCAGCAGCGGATACTGCTCGTCGGTGAAAAGAAGATACTGCGGACAGGTCTCCGCGGTGATGCGTTTCCCTGCTACCGGGCCGGGTTCGAACAGCTGCAGCTCGTCGGCGGTCGACACGTGAAGCACATGGAGGCGCGCACCGGTCTGGCGGGCGAGTTCCACAGCCGTCTGCGTGGCCCTGAGACACGCCTGGTGATCGCGGATGACCGGATGGAACGCTATGGGCAGATCTTCGCCGTAGCGGGCTACGACAGCCTCGCGGTTGGCTCGGATAGTGGCCTCGTCCTCGGCATGGACTGCGATCAGCGCCGGGACCCCGCGGAATATCCGCTCTATGACCTCGCGACGCTCCACGAGCATATTGCCGGTGGAGGATCCGAGAAACAGCTTGACTCCGGCGGTAAGGCTCCAGTCGGCAGCCAGCAGCTCCGGAAGATTGGTATCGGTGGCTCCGATGAAGAAGCCGTAGTTGGCCACAGAGATCTCGGCGGCACGCTCACGCTTGGCTGCGACCGCTTCGACCGTGACGGTGGCCGGACGGGTGTTCGGCATGTCGATAAACGACGTGACGCCGCCCGCCACTGCGGCACGGCTCTCCGTGGCCATATCGGCCTTATGGGTGAGGCCCGGATCACGGAAATGGACATGCTCATCGATCACACCGGGGAGCAACAGACGGCCGGCGGCGTCGACCTTCTCCACTGCGGGATCAGCCATCAGCCCGGCCGGAGCGTCGCCACTGCCTGTGTCGGCGATAATCTCGCCGTCGATAAGCACATAGCCCTTGCGGGGAGCTCCCTCGCTGACTATGCGGGCATCATGAATAAGTATTGGTCTGTGGGCCATATTGCGGGTATTTTTTGAAAAGACTGTCGAGACGAAGACGCAGCACTCCGAAAACGGCCTCGCCGAATATTCCGGTCGACATCTTGCTCGTACCGAGCACGCGGTTGACAAACACGATCGGCACCTCCTTGATGCGGAATCCGCGCTTGAACGTCTGGAACTTCATCTCTATCTGAAAAGCATAGCCCTTGCAGCGGATCGAGTCGAGCGGCAGGGCCTCAAGCACACGGCGGGTATAGCATGCGAATCCGGCCGTAGTGTCACGCACAGGCATTCCTGTGACAAGCCTCACATAAGCCGAGGCATAATACGACATGAGTACGCGGCCCATGGGCCAGTTGACCACATTGACCCCGGTCACATAGCGCGAACCCACGGCCATGTCGGCGCCCTCGTCGCGGCAGGCGGCGAGCAGCCGCAGCAGATCCTTCGGATCATGACTGAAATCGGCGTCCATCTCGAAAATGTAGCGGTAGCCGGCCGGATCGCCAAGGCATATCTTGAAGCCCTCGATGTAGGCCGTGCCGAGTCCGAGCTTTCCGGGACGCTCATGAAGCTTTATGCGGCCGGGAAACTCCTTCTGCAGACTGCGGACGGCGTCGGGAGTGCCGTCGGGCGAACCGTCGTCGACCACAAGCACGTCGAACTCATCGTCGCCGAGCGCCATCACGGCGCGGATTATGGCGTCGATATTCTCGATCTCCTTGTAGGTGGGTATGATGACTATACTCTGATGCATATAGGTATGGGGTCAGAACTTGAATGAGGCACCGGCGAGTCCGGTTATGCCCTGCGACTCGTAATTATCGACCGTCGAATAGCGGTGGTCGAGGAGATTCTCACCTTCTACAAATATGCTTATCGACGGGGTGAAGCGGTAGGTGGCGCCGAGCGAAAGATTGCGGACATCGCCAAGAGGTATCATACCCGGCCCACCGTCCCAGTGTGTGAAAATACGCCGGTCCGTGCGGAGCGTGAAGCCGAGATCCACGCTCAGCTTTTCAATCGGATTTACTTTTACTGTGGCGTCGATGACGTTTCGCGCACGGTCGCGCCAGAGATAATAGCCCTTATCAATATCGTTCTTCGCCGTCTGCCATTCAACGCGCGCATCAAGAATGGAACTCCAGCGGTAACCCAAAGCAGCCCCGAAACGGAATCCCTTGACATCCTCTCTCCAGAATGTCAGATTGCCGTATCGGCTTGCACCGCCAGGCATAAGCCAGTCGTTGGCGCGGGCATAGCCGCCAGAAAGTTCACCGTAAAACCCGCTCCAGGGGCCGATGCGCAGGCGAGCTTCGACAGTCAGGGGGATATGCGAGTTGGAGTAGGCTGACCATGAGTCGATATTGCGGCCTATAGCGTAGACCGATCCGAGGGTGTTCTGCCACTCGCCTCCTCCAGCGCTCACTTCAAAAGCGAACATCGGCGATGGATTGACAGCGAGCTTCACGTCGGGAGCGATATGGAATGCCTTGCCCGAATTGTGAGTCAGGTCGATGCTGGCGCCCAGCTTTATGTCAAACACCCCCGAGCGGTAGGCATATGAGGGATGTAGCCGAAGCAGCCACGTGGAATAAGACTTTGTCATATCGTCGGATACATTCTCCAAAACCGGACTGGTGTGGAGAGCCGAGAAATCGACATCTAACGCGGCAAGCGAGCCACCGTCGAAATCAGCCGTCAGATCTGCGCCGACACGAAAATTGTTTTCGGCCTCTGCCGGGAGTACGATCGCGTTGGACGGTATATCTCTTTCGGAGCCGAATGCGAATCGCGAAAAGCCGGCTCTTATACCGTAGCCGAGATCGTTGACGCTCGATTTCCAATCCAGATCGGCATTAAGACGATTGACCGACTGATAATGCCAGTCATAGACGCCAAGCATGTAGGGATCGGTATACTCAGGCTGATTGTAGCGCGTATAGGTGTAGTCGACTACTCCCGAGAGCTCGGAGGCAGCACCTACGCGCTGCGAGGCGTAGACCCCGACGGTCCCCGTATGATCACGCAGGTATTTCTTCAGGCCGGGCTGTGTATCGCTTCCTCCAAATCTGAGAATACGGCGCGACGAGTAGGCCGTGCCGTCATATTGCAGCCACGCGCCAACGCGGGTCGTGGAGTTGTCGACGATACGGTAGCCGGCGGAGAGCATGGCGTTATAGAGCGGCATGAAGCCGATCGAGGCGTAACCGCGGTAGGGGCTGACGTAGATGCTGTCGGCCCACGCTGCGGGATCAAGCACCGTTATGCCTGCCGGCACCCGGGCGGTAATGGCCCTGTCGGAGGGCGACAGACGCTGCATGGCAAGCGGCGGGAGAGATATGGCGGGCATAAAATTGAGGCGCGTGGCCTCGCGCTGTATGGGCACCACCTCGCGCTCCACGGTGATCTCCTTGTTGAGCTGCTGTGCGCCAGCTGTGGCTGCGGCCGATGCGCCGAGAAGCGCGGCTGCCGCAAGTCTTATAGTGTAGTTCATCTTATTTCTTTTGTTGGTTAAGACGTGTCTCGATCATCTCGAAAATCTCGGCCTCCGTCCCCGGATAATTGCTCTTGAGCGAGCGGAGGTATTCATCGGCCTCGAAGCTGTTGCCTTGGGCGCGGAGCGCATCGCTGAGCACGATGAAGCCGCGGGCGAGCCAGTAGGCATGTGGCGGATTTGCATTGATAAGCGCATCGGCTGTGGCGCGGGCCTTGTCGGCATGACCGGCCGCAAGCTGCGACTCGGCAAGACTAACGGCGGCGCGGGCGCCGTATTCTTCCTCTGGATTGGCGGCGAGAGCGCTCCATGCCTTCTCGGCCTCGGCGGTGCGGCCCAGACGGCTGAGAGCGAGAGCGCGGTCATAGGCCACCTCGGGCATCCCGGTGAGATTTTCGGCGGAAGATGCGAGCAGCTGATCGGCGGCCTGGAGAGCCATGGCATTCTCATCAAGCATGATGGCCGTGCGCATCACTCCGATGCGTGCCTGCTGCAGACGTCGCGGGCTGGATGCGCTCTGCTCCAGACGCTGGTATGACTGAAGAGCAGCAGCTCCCCTGTCCTGAGCCAGTTCGGCTTCGGCGCGGATGATCAGTGCGTCCTCGCTGACGTCAGCATGCGGATAGCGGTCGGTCAGCCGGGTGGAGTATTCAAGAGCCTCATCGTCGCGGCCGGCTGCCTCGGCGGCCTTGGCCATCAGCAACAGCGCCTGCGGCTCATGCGCGCCGCCCGGATAGGTGCGGAGATAGTCGGCGAGGCGTTCGGTGCGGTCGTTGGTCACATAGTCGGATTCGGCCGACCGGAATGCCAGCGCCTCAAGCTCGGAGGCCTCGGTCTGGGGCGCATCGGGCACCGATGCAATAAATTCAGAATATTCCTGGAGGCGTCCGTCGTCGGCATATATCCGTTTCAGGTCGTCGGCTGCCATACGGGCCTCCTCACTGGTAGGATATTTCGCTATAATATGCCGATAAGCCTCTTTGGCCTCGGCGCGACGTCCGGCGCTGAGCGAGGCGATGGCCTTGCGGAGCAGTCCCTGGCGGGCGTAGGTCGACGACGGATAGTCGCGGAGCAGATTGTCGTAGGCTTGCAGAGCGGCGGTGTTGTCGCCCAGTGCCGTGTAGGCGTCGGCTTTCTCAAGCATGGCCGCGGGGATAAGCGACGATGAAGGATAGCGGCGCTGCAGATCGGAGATCAGTCCAATCTTCTCCTTGTGGTTGCGCTGCAGTCCGCTCATGACCGCTTTCTGATAGAGAGCATAGTCGCCGGCCTCCGGATTGAGGTCGAGAGCCTTGTCGTAGGCCTCGGAGGCGCCGGCGAAGTCGCTGCCGTAGTAAAGGCAGTCGGCGGCGCGGTTGTAGGCGTCGGCAAGCATGCGGCTGTCGGGACGGGCGGCGATGACGTCGCGGAAGTCGGCGAGAGCGGCCTTATAGTCGGCCTGTGCAAACCGTGTATATCCGAGATTGTAGCGGGCTATGACTGCGTTGGCGTCGCCGCGGCGCGCTCCCTTGAGATATGCCTGCAATGAGCGGGCGGCAGCGTCGTAACGCTCAAGATCATACTGGCACGTACCCTCCCAGAGCAGCGCCTGGCGCGCAATCGAGGGATCGGCGCCGCTGATCGCTGCGGCCCGGCGGAAGCGGTCGAGCGCTTCGGTGAGCCGGCCCGACGAGTATTCGCGGGTGCCGAGAGCGAAGAGAGCCCGCTGACGGGCCTTGTTGGCCTCGGGGGTGGGACGCTTCATGGCATCGAGCAGACGGAGCGCGGCCGCATAATCGTTGTCGGTCATGTAGCCGGATATCATGTAGGAGCGTACGCGGTCGGCGTATTCCGACTGTGGATACTCGCGCAGGAAGTTCTCGAACAAGGCCACGGAGTTGCCAAACGGCACGCGTCCACCCTCCGACTTTGCGACGGCATAATTATACATGGCCGTCTCCGACACCTGTCGGTCGAATCCCATCCGGTAGGCTTTCTCGAATGCCATCAGTGCACCGTCGGCATTGCCCTGGGCCAGATAGCTTTGGCCGAGAATAAGATTGGCGCTCTGCCCCATGGCGTCGTCGGAAGTGGCGGCATGTCCGAGACTGCGGATAGCCGCCTGATAGTTGCCCAGACGGTATTCGCCCACGCCGAGTATGTAGAATGCCGACGGACGCACGCGGTCGGTCGTGGACGCATAGCTGCGCAGATAAGGGAGCGCCTCGTCCTCGCGGCCGAGATTGAAGAGCGACTCGCCCGCTATACGGTTCATCTCAGGCGCGAACTGCTCCACGGCGTTGCTCTTCAGTAATCGGCGGCTAAGCGAGAGAGCCTGTTCGTAATCGCCCTGAGCAAAATCAATCTGTGCGATGTAATATTGAGCCACCTCATTGAGTTCGGGATCGGCGGCCGCCTCTTTCAGCAATACGCGCGCAGTAGGGTAATCACCATCGGCATATTCGATATAGCCGCGATAGAATGCTCCGGCCGCACGGTAGCGGTCTGAACCGTTCAGACGGCTGAAACCCTGCATGGCCTGCTCTGTCTCTCCAAGCATCAGGTGGGAATAGGCGCAGCGATAGTCGACGTCGGCGGCCGTCGAAGCGTCAAGCGCACGGCTGTCGACAGTTGAGTAGGCTTTCACTGCCGCCGGATAATCGGCGCGATGGAAATACCAGTCGCCCACGGCGGCGAGCATCTCCTCCCGCCGGGCCGACGCGGGATAGTCGGCTATCCACGCCTTTATCAGCGTCAGGGCGTCCTCACGGCCGAGATGGAGAGCCGACAGAGCGGTCAGCCTGCGGGCCTCCTCGATCTGGGAAGGAGTGGGCGTCAGACGCTCCAGAGCCCGCATCTGGTCGATGCATCCAGTGTAGTTAAGATCGTCAAACATGCGGGATCCTCGCTCCAGATATCCTCCGGCACCGGTCCCGTTGATCTGGCCCGAAGCCTGCGCCGCAAGCGCACCAGCCACGGCCACTGCAAAAAGTAGTCTGTGTTTCATATCGCGAAATTACAATAATCTCCCCGCCCGCGCAAATATATAGCGTCACGCCGCATATTTAACTTTATTTCACATTGTCAGTTCACGCAAATGTCGTAACTTTGCCTCTGCAAACTACGGGGTATTAGCTCATCTGGCTAGAGCGCGACACTGGCAGTGTCGAGGTGAGCGGT
>CALHWU010000062.1 GCA_938039795.1 uncultured Muribaculaceae bacterium | reverse complement strand
CAGTGCTCATCTGCCATAAGGCAGCAAAGAAATACATTGCAAGATATGAGGCACTGGCCCGGGAGAAGGCGGCTGAGGAAGCAGATCCGAAGCGGAAAGCAGAACTTCTTGCCATGGCTGACGATCTCCTCCACGACAGGACGCATCTGATTGACCTTAATAGGATAAATGATGAAATTTCTGGCGCTGTAACCATATTCCTCCGCTGCCTGACGGAAACACCTCGAAATCTTCTCGATACGGTTGTCGAGGATATCAGGGAACCGTAGGAGCACGGGCGCCGTGACATCACGCACCTGAAGCTCGTCCATCACCTCCTTGAGGTCGACGGAAGCGTAACCTTCGCGCGGGGTCACGGCAACGTTACCCTTTTCGTTGATGGAGAAATATTTGAGACCCCATCCGTTGATATTGTACAGCTCCGAGCTGTCATCAATACGCCATTTTCTCATTTTCGAATATTCGTCAGTATTTTTATTTGAGTGCAAAAGTAATGATTAATTCGCATGGAAATAGGATTATTGCAGAAAAAAGAAAAAAAATAGCCTTATGTATTGACAAAACCCACAATAAATCACTATATTTGCACCCAAAATCCGGAGGCTGCAAGGCCAAAGGCACGTTTCAATGGAAAAGATAAAATACAAATATTCAAAAAATCAGTTATGAAAAAAGCTTTAGGTCTGACTATTGCGACAGCTGCCATGATTGTAGTGAGCGGCTGCAGCAAGAAGATGAACCAGTTTTCGGCCGATTACTTCAACTGCAACCCCAACCCGCTTGAAGTAGTTGGCACACAGGTGCCCGCCACCGTGACCGGCAATGTACCGGCAAAATTCTTTGTGAAGAACGCTACTGTGACCGTGACTCCGGTGCTCGTATACGGCAACTATCAGACAGCCGGCACTCCGGTGAAATATCAGGGAGAGAAAGTGCGCGGCAACGATCCCGTCATCAGCTATGATCTCGGCGGCAGCGTTGTAATCCCCGCCAACTTCGCTTACACTCCCGAGATGATCAAGAGCGAGCTCTACCTCGAATTCAATGTAGAGCAGGGCAAGAAACAGTATGTGCTTCCGCGTGTCAAGGTAGCCGACGGCGTAGTGGCCACTGCCGCTCTCGCCAATGCAGGCACAGTTGATCCCGCTATCGCTCCCGACAAGTTCCAGCGCATCATCAACGAGAAATACAGCGCCGACATCCGCTTCCTCATCAACCAGGCCAATATCCGTCCGGCTGAGCTGAAGACTTCACAGATTGAGGCTTTCAACAAGGATCTTCAGGAAGCTCACGCCGATACGTCGCGTGTCATCAAGGAGCTCAACATCTCCTCATATGCATCGCCCGACGGCTCGCTCGCTTTCAACACCCAGCTGGCTGAACGCCGCGAGGACAACACTACCGCATATCTGGAGAAACAGCTCAAGAAAGACAAGATCACCGAATTCGGCGAACTCACCGCACAGTTCACTCCCGAGGACTGGGAAGGCTTCCAGAAGCTTGTTGCCGCCAGCAACATCCAGGACAAGCAGCTTATCCTGAGCGTCCTCTCCATGTATAAGGATCCCGAGCAGCGCGAACAGGAGATCCGCAACCTTGCAAACGTGTTCGAGACTCTCGCCGACGAGATCCTCCCGCAGCTCCGCTACTCCCGCATCACGGCTTCTGTAGACGTTATCGGCAAGAGCGACGCCGAGATCAACCACCTCTTCGACACCGATCCCTCCAAGCTGAGCGTCGACGAGCTTCTCTATGCCGCTACCCTCACCGATAAGCCCGCACGCAAAGATGCTATCTACACAGCCGCCACAAAGATCTATCCCAACGACTTCCGCGGTTTCAACAACCTCGGTATGGTCAAATACGAGCAGGGCGACTACGCTGCCGCCAAGGCTTGCTTCGCACAGGCCCAGAAGCTTGCTCCCAACGCTCCTGAGGTGCAGATGAACCTCGGTCTCATCGACCTTCTCAACTCCAACTACGACGCCGCCAACCGCTACTTCGGCAACGCTGCCGGCCTCAACGAGCTCGGCGACGCTCTCGGAGTCTACTACCTCAAGAAAGGCGACGTGGCTGCAGCAGTCAAGGCTTTCGGCAACAGCAAGACCAACAACGCAGCTCTCGCACAGATCCTCTCCAAGGACTACAGCAAGGCCAAGTCGACCCTCGCCGCTATCGCTACACCCGACGCCACTACCTACTATCTGATGGCCGTTGTAGGTGCACGCACCAACAACTCACAGACTGTAACGTCCAGCCTCCGTCAGGCCATCAAGCTTGACCCGGCTATGGCACAGCGCGCCGCTCAGGACCTCGAATTCTCGAAGTTCAACCTCTCCGGTGTGCTCAACTAATCGACAGCAAGAGCGTTATTAGAAATTGAAACAACAGGTTGCCGGCGCCATTTGCCGGCGCCGGCAACCTTCAATGCGGCAGTAGCTCAGTCGGTAGAGCATCAGCTTCCCAAGCTGAGGGTCGCGGGTTCGAGCCCCGTTTGCCGCTCCAAAAACAAACGCGGTGGTATTCAGATCAATAACCTGAATATCACCGCTATTTTTGAGGCATTATAATTATGTAACACATACGGCACATTTCCGCTTGTTTTTTTCGCTATTTTCAGGTAATTTTACGGTAATGTTGTACCTATGTTGTACCCGAAACTGTAATTTTCGGCCCTGAATCTACGCCATTGCCCTGCGCATTAGCGCAATCAATATCCAAACTAAAATGTTTTGAAATGCTATGACAAAAAATAATCAGATACAGATTTTCAATGACCGCAAGGTCAGAACCGTATGGGACAGTGAAACTGAGGAATGGTATTTCTCGGTTGTGGACGTTGTCGGAGTATTAACCGACAGCACTAATCCTACTGATTATCTCAAGAAGATGAGAAAACGTGAACCTGAGTTGGGAGAGTACATAGGGACAAATTGTCCCCAGATACTCATGACCGGAGAGAGCGGACGTACCCGTAAGACATTAGCAGCTTCCCCTACCGTCCTTTTCCGTATCATTCAGTCGATCCCGTCGCCCAAGGCAGAGCCGTTCAAACAATGGATGGCACAGGTTGCCGCCACGCGGCTTGACCAGATGCAGGATCCTGAACTTTCAATCGAGCAGGCAGTATCGGATTATCGCCGCCTCGGCTATTCCGACGAGTGGATCAATCAGCGTCTGCGTGGAATTGAAACCCGAAAACAACTTACCGACGAATGGAAGCGTGGAGGTGTCAAGGATTGGCAGTATGCCTCTCTCACCGACATCATCACACAGCAATGGAGCGGAATGACCACCAGAGAATACAAGGGATTCAAGAGCCTTCATAAAGAGGGTCTGCGCGACAACATGACCAATGTGGAGCTTGCGCTCAATATGCTTGCCGAAGCTTCTACCACAGAGCTCTCCAAGCAAAGAAATCCCAAGACATACAGCCAGCACGCCAATACTGCCCGAAGCGGAGGCAATGTCGCCAAGGCTGCCCGTGAAGAGCTCGAGTCGCGGCTGGGACATAGCGTCATATCCGCTACTAAAGCCACAGATAATCTTATCGGCGAAAAGCCCACGAAAGAAATCGAATAAACGGCAGGAGACAAGATATAAGCGGCGCGGCATAACAGTCAATGTCGTGCCGCGCCGCCTCCCTACTCTTTCATAAAATTAACGGTAAGTGAATCTACTGACAGGAACAATCAGGGAACCGATCATTATTGCAAAAAGCAAAGGGGATATCATTCGTAGCGGATAGCTTCGATAGGGTCGAGACTTGCAGCTTTCTTGGCCGGATACCAGCCGAAGAAGACTCCGGTGATGGTGCAGACGGCGAAGGACAGCAACACAGAATATATCTGGATTGTCGGCAGAAAAGACTATCCTCACGGGCACACGCTGACGCACTTTCACAAAATTGCCGGCCGAATTATCCTGCGGCAGCAGCGACAGCGAAGCGCCGGTGGCCGTGGAGATCGATTCAACCGATCCGTGGAAAGTCACTCCCGGGATAGCGTCTACCTCCACGTCGACCTCGCTTCCCGGGGGTATATGACGGAGCTGCGTCTCCTTGTAGTTGGCAGCCACCCACACGTCGCCGGAATCCACCACGTCGAGCAGCGTCTGCCCCGGCTGCACGAGCTGACCCACCTCGATCTCCTTGCGTGATGTGTATCCGTCGCACGGCGCGGTGACGACCGTATAGCTGAGATTGAGTTCGGCCATGGCGAGCATCGCTTCAGCCAGCTCTATCGCGGCATCTGACTGCGGCAGCCGCTCCCGGCTGACGTCGACTACCGTCGATGTGGCGCTGCGCTGGCGCGCGAGCATGTCATGGCGTGCCTTATTTGGGGTCAACGGATTTTTCCGGTGGGTGGGGAAGGTGTCAGGAGTATAGTGTTGCCAGTCTGAACATGAAGAA
>CALHWU010000061.1 GCA_938039795.1 uncultured Muribaculaceae bacterium | reverse complement strand
GAGGTGCCTGACGGCGTTACTGCCGTTTTGCGAGTGCAAAGTTACGACGCGATTTTCATTCCACCAAATTTTTTATCAAGAAATTTCATTTTTACCTATATTTTTTTTCCGACGACGGTTTTTCCTACGTATACATACCATTCCGGTAACCTGTTTTTCACGCATGGAGCTGACAATACCGGCTTGATAATAATGAGGAGGTTTTGTAACTTTGCAGACAGATATGGAAACAGCTATCACCGACGCTATATGCGTCTATGGCGCCTCAAGCAGCAAAATCGCCACCGTATATAAGGAAGCGGCCCGGCTGACCGGCCGACTCATCGCTCTCGCCGGACGCCCGCTCGTGTGCGGCGGCGGACGCGGCGGTCTGATGGCAGAGGCCATCGAAGGCGCCAACTCGGAGGGAGGGATGACCGTCGGCGTACTCCCCGAGTTCATGGTAGAGCGCCAATGGCAGCACCCTGATCTCGGACGCATGATCATCACACCCGGAATGCATCAGCGGAAACAGACCATGGCCTCCCTCAGCAGCGCGGCCATAGCCCTCCCCGGAGGGGTAGGCACTCTTGAGGAATTGCTTGAGATCATCACCTGGCGCCAGCTTGGACTGTTTCAGGGCAATGTGACCATACTGAATGTAGCCGGTTATTATGATCCGCTTCTGGCTATGCTTGAGCGCACCATAGATCAGCGTTTCATGCGTCAGAGCATTCATGACTTATGGCATACGGCCTCCACGCCTGAAGAAGCCGTGGAGATAAGCATATCGGGAAAATAGACAGCAGGTGGAAGACGACAGCATATTCATAGTACCCTTCGGACCCGCTTCCGCCACAGAGACGGCGACCACCGACAGCATCACCGTAACGGCGACAGCCATAGATGGATGGCCGTTTGCTGCGGTTTGCACTGAAGAGGAAGCCCCATCCGACGTCGTATCGCGGATGCTGACATCATCAGCCGCATCCTATTCCGAAGGACTCCTCGGAGAGCCGCGTCAGATGCTGCCTGGTTACGACAGCGGCGTCATGGCGATGCTGATAGGTCTGTTTCTGATTATAGCCTTCTTCACACGCAATCATTCCATCTTTATCAAGACCTTCTTCAAGGATCTGCTGACGGTGCGACAGCACTCCAACATTTTCGACGACCATACCGTCAACGAATCGCTTCTCACTGGTGGCCTGATAGCCACTATGTGTCTTGCCGAAGGGATACTTATAGCCGGAGCATGGCGCGTCTCCGGCCTTGACTGTCCGGACATATTTATATCCACGGGGCTATGCACGCTTCTGGCAGCCGTTTTCTATGCCGTGCAGCTTACAGGCTATAATCTGGTAGGTTATGTGTTCTCCAGCCGGTCAGGACGCAGCCAGTGGGTCAGAGGATTCAACGCCTCGCAGTCGTTTCTGGGGCTGTCGCTGCTGCTTCCGGCGCTCGCTCTCCTGTTCAATCCTGGACTGTCCGATGTCGTTTTATGGATCGGAAGCCTATTGTATATAATCGGGCGTATGATATTTATATTCAAAGGTTTTAGGATTTTTTATACCAATATTTTTTCCTTAATCTACTTTATTTCGTACCTTTGCACCCTGGAAATTGCACCCATAGTGTTTCTTTACAGAAACCGCAATTTTGTAGAAATATAAGTCTGTCAAACTATCCATAGCATAGCGTGAAAGTCAAGAAAATATTAGTATCACAGCCCCGGCCCACATCCGACAAGTCACCCTACTTCGAAATCGCACAGAAATACGGAGTGGATATTGATTTCCGGCCGTTCATAAAAGTGGAGGGTCTGACGGCAAAAGAGTTCCGCCAGTCGAAAATATCCATATCAGACTATACGGCAATAATATTCACCGCACGCACTGCCGTCGACCATTTCTTCCGTCTTTGCGAAGAGATGCGTGTCACCATTCCCGACACGATGAAATATTTCTGCACCACGGAATCCATAGCGCTCTATCTGCAGAAATACACACTTTACCGCAAACGCAAGATATTCCACGGCAACACCGGCAAGATGGAGGAACTCATCCCCTTCCTGACAAAACACAACAAGGAAAATTTCCTCTATGCCGTCAGCGACGTACATAAAGAGGATACCGGCCTGCTCGACTCAGCCAAGATACGTTATACCAAAGCCGTGATGTATCGCACCGTCAGCACCGTGTTTGATCCAAACGAGAAGTTCGACTACGACATGCTCCTTTTCTTCAGCCCAGCCGGAATAGCGTCGCTCCTCAAAAACTTTCCGGAATTCAAGCAGGACGATATAAAGATAGGATGTTTCGGACTGTCGACCGCACAGGCCGTTAAGGATGCCGGTCTGCGCCTTGACGTGGAAGCTCCCACAGTATCGGCCCCGTCGATGACCGCCGCGCTCGACAACTATCTGCGCGAGGAGGCCAAAGCCGAGGAAGCACAGGCCTGAACAGCCACAACCTACCGATGATATCGCTGAAACTCCACAAAAAGGAAAAACTCTGCAGCCAGAAGGCTATCGACACACTGTTCTCACCGTCGGGAAAGACCGACGGTGGGAACTGCTTCATTATGGCCTATCCCTGGCGCACAGTGTGGAGAGTATCTCACCGGCCTGACGACGATACGTGGAGAGGGCCGCGTTTCCTGATTTCCGTGCCTAAAAAACGGCTGCGCCATGCCGTCGACCGCGTCAAGATGCGCCGTCGCTGCCGTGAGGCTTACCGGCTGACACGCAAAGCGGCGTTGTCAGACGATGCGACAGTCGATATCGCGTTTATTTATGTAGGTCAGGGACTGACTGACTATGACCGCACCCACCGCGCAATAGAAAAAACACTCTCCCGCATACAGCAGACCCTATCGCCATCCACCCAAGGCAATGAAAGCGATCAGTGATTTCATAGCATGGATTATGTCGCTGCCTGTGTATTTCTACCGCTGCTGCATATCGCCGATGTTGCCTCCATCATGCCGTTTCACTCCCACCTGCAGCCAGTATGCTCTCGAAGCACTGAAAAAACATGGGCCGCTGCGCGGCAGCTGGCTTACGCTGCGCCGCCTGCTCCGATGCCATCCCTGGGGAGGATCGGGATATGATCCGGTGCCATGATACGCGACGCCCATACCCACAACCTGCTGTCGGCCGACGGCATAATCTCTGTCAGCCCGGATTTCACCTGTTTCGATCCGTCGCGACACTACTCTGTTGGGATCCATCCCTGGCTGACGGCCGGTGAAGATATCAGCCGTCTGACCGGAAAGCTTGCGGAGACCGCAAGCCGCCGGGAGGTAATCGCCATAGGAGAGACCGGCATAGACCGCCTGCGCGGAGGCGACCCGCAGATTCAGGAAAGCCTTTTCAGGCAACATATCGAACTGAGCGAACATCTGTCGAAACCACTTATAATCCACAACGTTAAGGGACTTGACACAATCCTGCGGCTACATAAGGCGTATTGTCCGGAGCAGCCATGGATAATCCATGGATTCCGGGGCAACAGCCGGGTGGCCGCACAGCTCGCATCGCGCGGCATATATCTTTCGTTGGGCGAGCGGTTCAATGCCGACGTACCCTCAGCCATTCCCCCCTCGCTCATTCTCGCCGAGACCGACGAAAGCGACATGCCTATAGAATCCATCGCCGCACACATATATCCGGCCGATCCGTCGCTCCCCTTCCGCAATCTTGCCCGCCTGACAGGCCGGTAACTAACCGGAATCAAATACACGGATTCGATACATTGTCAGTAAATGCACATAGAAGTATCAGCATAATTTTTTACTTTTGTGCATGCGAAAATTCCTGATATCACTGATAGTATCGTGCGCATGCAGTGTCATCACTGCGGCGCAGACAGACATTTACGTATCGCCCCGCAGTGATGACTCCGCTCCGGGAACGATAGACGTGATAGCCAACTCCAATCCCGACGTAGATCTTCGTTCCAACGACGTGATACTGAACGTTGACAGCACCGATACCGACGATACTTCCGCGCTTGAAAAGGCCCTGAAATCGAAAAAGACGGGGTCGCATGCCGAAGCAGTCAGAGCCAGAAACCAGTCGGCCGAAAAAATGCGCTTCCGTATAGCAGACAATCAATAAACACAATCCCTTAACTACGCTGCCGCTATGAAAATAATCAACTTCGAAGAGACACCCTCGCTTATCAACCATTATGTGGCCGAACTGCGGTCGGTCGACCGTCAGACCGACCGTATGCGCTTCCGCAGAAATCTCGAACGCATAGGCGAAATAATGGCTTATGAGATCAGCAAGACATTGACTTACGACAAAGTGGATGTCACCACTCCGCTTGGCGTCGCCACCTGCCGCAATATAGCCGACAAAGTGGTGCTCGCCACAATATTCCGCGCCGGAGTGCCTTTCCATCACGGATTCCTGTCATATTTCGACGATGCCGAAAACGCTTTCGTGTCGGCTTATCGCAAATACAGGGAAAAAGATAATTTCGACGTGTTTATAGAATACATAGCTTCGCCGCGGCTCGACGGCAAGACACTTGTCATCGTCGATCCGATGCTCGCTACAGGCTCGTCGATGGAGCTCAGCTACCGTGCTCTCCTTACTAAAGGCAATCCTGCCAGGCTTCACGTGGCGTCAGTCATAGCCTCGCGTCAGGCGATAGAATATGTGGAGCGCACTTTTCCGGCCGACACCACTCTCTGGGTAGCCACGATCGACGATGAGATCAACGCCCATTCCTATATAGTGCCCGGTCTGGGCGATGCCGGCGATCTTGCCTACGGAGTGAAGGAGTAGAGCGGATTTGCATCAATGTCAGTAAACATGTTGAAAAGTGTGTTGAAATCAATTCAACAGCTTTTCAGCATGTTGTTATTTTGCCGCAACAGGATAATACCGGTTGGTAAAACATGACTTATCATCCGGTATTCTACAAGTATTTTTCACCTGTCATCACGCCGTATTCTCAAATATTTATTAACTTTGCAAGAAATTGACATCATGTTAATAAACTGTCTAAACTGTTGCTTTGCAGCGCGAATAGATGTTCATAACACTGCTGTCAGTGTAAGAAACATGTAAATAATGTCATTAAGGACAATACGTCATTAAACGATATCCACATCCCTTACATACATTATTACTCTTGTTTCGGCATTATATAATAAATCTTATATCCTACATAATATCAATCATGGATGTCAGTAACAATCCCGAAGTGACTGCCCGTCTGCACGAAGAGATCAGCAGGCTCAAGAAAGAGAAAGACGCGGTGATAATGGCTCATTACTATACCAATCCTGAAATACAGGATGTGGCTGATTTCATAGGCGATTCGCTGGCACTTGCCCGTATAGCCCAGGATGTCGACCAGAAGGTGATAGTGATGTGCGGCGTACACTTCATGGGAGAGACTGCCAAGATACTCTGCCCCGAAAAAACCGTGCTCGTGCCCGATCCGGAAGCCGGATGTTCGCTTGCCGACAGCTGTCCCGCTGCGCAATTCGAGGAATTCATCAGCCGGCATCCGGGACATACCGTGATTAGCTACGTAAATACTACGGCAGCCGTCAAGGCTCTCACCGACATAGTGGTCACTTCAGGCAATGCTCTCAAAATAGTCAACTCTCTGCCGGCTGACGAAAAGATAATATTCGGTCCCGACCGCAATCTCGGAGAGTATATCAACAGCCTTACCGGACGCAGTATGGTGCTCTGGGACGGCGCCTGCCATGTGCATGAACGCTTCTCCATAGAGAAGATACTCGCTCTGAAGAAACAGATGCCCGACGCCGAGATCCTCGTGCATCCCGAATGCAAGAAACCGCTCCAGACCATAGCCGATAAGGTTGGCTCCACGGCAGTGCTGCTGCAGCACGCCCGCGACAGCCATGCCAAGCGCTTTATAGTAGCCACGGAGAGCGGTATTCTCCATCAGATGCGCCGCCAGTGCTCCGACAAAGAGTTTATAGCCGCTCCCCCGTCGGATTCATGCGGATGCAACGAATGTGCCTACATGAAACTCAATACCCTCGAAAAGCTTCGCCGCTGTCTTGCCGACATGTCGCCGGCGGTGGAGGTCGACACTTCCTTGGCCGAACGTGCCCGGCGTCCTATCGTCAGGATGCTTGAGATGTCGAAATAATCCGATGTCAGTATTGCTGTAAAAAGGTGTTGAAAGGTTGTTGAAAACAGTCCGACAACTTTTCAGCAAATCTATTTGCATATCATCCCCATTTTTACAATGCAGCACAGCCATATCCATTGCAAAAAAGATGACGAGAGTTTTTACAACCTTTTTAATACCCTTTATCAGCAATTTTCCACACCGTAATAAGCTGTTTTTTATCAACTCCTACTGTTATCAACATAGTGTAGATAAACATGTCTAACACCTGAATTTCAGCAATAATGGATGTTGATAAAGTATAGATATCGCTATATTGAAGTTCAATAACCTTACGATGCAAGAAAACGTCAGAAAAGTTATTGCCGCTATTTACACCGGTTATTATTTTTCTTCAAATTTGTTTTTTGAGGATTTTAATTTTTCAAATAAGATAATATCGTTGTAAAGAATCCCGCAGAGACGGCCCGAAAAAGTGGTGGCCAGTCTGTAACGTCAGAGGGCGCTATGTAACTTATATAAGTTATGTAATTATATGTCCATATAAAACTTTGATATGTAATCATAATGTAGTAAATTTGCGCATACACATAGCAAAACGTCAAATATATGTCACTGATTATACCAAAAAGCTACAAGCGCAAGCTTCTTCCCGAAACGACGGAAGTTGCCATCAAGATGATTAAGGATGATTTCCAGCAACGTCTGTCGGCCAATCTCAATCTGCGGCGTGTCACTGCCCCGCTCTTCGTGCTTGCCGGCACCGGGTTGAACGACGATCTCAACGGAGTGGAGCGTCCTGTAAGCTTCGAGGTAAAGGCCGTTGACGGACGTCGGGCCGAGGTGGTGCATTCTCTTGCTAAATGGAAGAGAATGAAACTCGGGGCCTACGGGATAGCTCCTGGATTCGGACTTTATACCGACATGAATGCCATCAGAGCCGACGAGGATCTCGACAATCTACACTCTCTTTACGTCGATCAATGGGACTGGGAAATGACCATAAACGAATCGGACCGCAATCTCGACTTTCTGCGCGCCACCGTGGAGAAAATATATGCCTCGCTGAGAGCTACCGAAGCTACAGTATATTCACGTTTTCCGCACATAACTCCCCGCCTGCCCGAAAAAATCACCTTCCTGCATGCCGATGATCTTCTGCGGCTATATCCCGGAATGTCGGCCAAAGAACGCGAGGATGAGGCGGCGCGCCGATATGGAGCTGTGTTCCTCATAGGCATCGGCGCTCCTATCGACGGAGGCGAGCCTCACGATGGCAGGGCTCCCGACTATGACGACTGGATCACTCCCACCGAAGGGGGCCATTTCGGTCTCAACGGCGACATAATACTGTGGGACAGCGTGCTCGGACGCTCATTCGAGATATCGTCGATGGGTATACGTGTCAGTCCGGAATCACTCCGCCGGCAGCTTTCGCTACGCGGATGTGAAGAACGTGCCTCACTCCCCTTCCACGCGTCGCTGCTGCGCGGCGAGCTCCCCCTCTCGATCGGAGGCGGCATAGGGCAGAGCCGTCTGTGCATGTTTATGCTCCAGAAAGCCCATATAGGCGAGGTGCAGGCAAGCATATGGCCTCCGGAGCAGATTGAGGCTTGCCGTGCGGCCGGGATAGAGCTCCTATAGATATAGATTGGTTTATTCTTTGCGGCGTGCGTTTTCGGCGAGCATGCGGTGGCCTATGCGGCAGTAGAGGCATTTGCGCTGTTCGCAGTAGCAGCGTCGGAGTTCCACCATGGCCTGGCTTGTGAATGCATCGGATGCATGCATCCCCGATGATTCAAACATCGTCACTATACTGTTGCTTTCGGCAGGAAGCGAGTGAAGTAGATCCGACGCACGGTCGGTAAGCGATGTGTCGCCGTGGAGAGTGCCGTAGGCCATCATGAGAGGAGCCACGCAGTTGATGGTCATTATTATGACCGATTCGCGGCTCATGGCCCGCAGCTGACGTTCGCCGGCCTGACCGAATGCATATCGTGTGGCCCAGTAGCTTTCCATGGGCGGATTGAATATGGTCATGGCATCGTCTATCGTGCGTATAGCAAGAAGGCGCGAGGTCATCCTGAAGCCTGAGCGCAGCATGGCTGCGAGCACCGCTATGCGCCTGTAGGGGAAGTTGGCCGGACGCATCCGCGCCATCTTCCATCCGAGGCTTTCGGGAGCCCGCAGACCGAATTTATGGGCCAGAAAAGCGTATTCCCGGCCCAGACGTGCGGCATATGGATCAGTATCCTTATATTTGTCAAGAAGGCCGCTCTGGCCGAAAAGAAGCGCCTCCACAGCCAGAGGAGAGTCAGCATGCTTGCCGATGAACATAAGCGGCAGACTCATGGCGAGACGTTCGAACGGCTCGCTGTTTGTACTGAATCCAAGGCATCGCGCCACGCTGACATATACGGCCTGCTCCCAGTCGCCTCCAAACCGACGGCGTGTATCCTCCAGGCGCTCGGCCTTGTTGTAGAGACGTTCGAAGCCAAGGGTGGATATCCAGTCGGTAAGGTATACTGGCGGCATATCCTTTATGGCTGCTGCGCACGGCAATCCGCGGTCGGCGGCTCCCACAAGAGCGCCGTACTTGATATGAAGATCGGACGCGCAGGGCATGCGCAGCTGCGGTATTATCTGGCCGTCGCGGCGGCGTATGACTGCATCGTCGCGATCCACCACATGCAGCACTACCGAATCGTAGGCGCTGTCCGACGAATGTCCGTGGCGGTGCCAGTCGCTGGCTTTGAAATGTATCTCTACGTTTCCGGCCCACATGCGTCCGTCGATGCATATCTTGGCATTGAAAAAGTCGGGGCCTGCGTCGGTGTTGAGCCGGCCGGGGTCGATGACCTGAACGCGTCGTCCGTCGACTGTGCGCATGTCGTTTTGACGCCACAGACGATGCTGCCATACATATTGCATCAGTTTTTCCATCGGTCGCTCAAGCTTTAATGGCAAACTTACTTAAAAAGTCGGATATTTTAAGTAAGTTTGCACAAAATCTTACGATGAAACCGATATTTCTTATAGGCTACATGGGTTGCGGCAAGTCTACTCTCGGACGGAATGTGGCCAGGATGACAGGTCTGCAGTTTGTGGATCTCGACAATTTCATAGAGACACGTTTTCATTCCAGTGTCAGGGAGATATTCGCCTCACGCGGCGAACAGGGATTCCGTGAGCTCGAAAGAATGATGCTCAGGGAAATATCGGAATTTCAGGATGTGATAGTGGCATGCGGAGGAGGCACCCCCCGTTTTTTTGACAATATGGATATAATGAATGCCTCAGGCACCACGGTATTTCTCAACGCGTCGCTTCCGAAGCTCCACACACGGCTCATGCGCGGGCGGCACAAGCGTCCGCTCATAGCTGGCATGAATGCGGATCAACTCAGGGAGTTCATAGTGACAGCTCTCGAGAGGCGTATGCCATTCTACAGTCAGGCAAGCCTCACTTTTGAGTCGGATCTACTCGAGGACGAAGCCGAGGTGACCGATACGGCCACACGGTTCATCTCACAGCTCAATCTGCCTTTAATACCGGTCAAATGAATTCACCTGCAATAGATACAGCCCCGTCGCCCGTAGCCATGAAACGCCCGCGACGGATATTCTCAATAGGTCTGCCGCGATGTGAGGCGGGAGGCGAGCGTCGCTTCCCTCTGACTCCTGAAGCTGTGGCTATAATGGTGGAGCGTGGATTTGAAGTGCGTGTGGAGGAGGGAGCAGGCAATCCTATCCATTATTCCGATGCTGCCTATATGCGTTGCGGAGCCTCCGTAGTGAGCCGCAGCGAGGCTTTTGCCGCCGACATAGTGATCCATCTCAGGCCGGTCAGCGCTGACTATGTTAAAATGATGCGCCGCGGCGCAATGCTTCTTACCATGAGCTTTGCCCATCAGCTCGTCAGGCGCGACGTAAAGGCTCTGCTCGACAACAATATAATCACCATAGCCATAGACCGCATCACCGACAGTCGCGGTAATGCTCCCTTTGCCGATATTCTCTCTGAGATAGACGGCCGCGCTGCGGTGGCTATCGCGTCGGCTCTGCTGGCCGATCCTGTCCATGGCAAGGGGATACTGCTCGGAGGGGTGGCCGGAATAGTACCGTGTGAGGCCACGGTGATAGGATCCGGAATAGCTGCATGCGCTGCCGCTCGTTCGGCTTCAGGCGCAGGCACCATGGTGAGGATATTTGACGACGATGTATATAGTCTGCGCGAGGCCACGCGCGATCTCGGAGCATGGGCCGTCGGCTCGTCGCTTCATCCGAAGGTGTTGCGTGGAGCATTGCGTGCCGCCGATATAGTGGTGGTGACCGATACTTCGGCCCATCCGGTTCTCGGAGCCGATGTGGTGGAGGACATGAAGCGCGGGGTGGTGATATTCGACCTTACTTCATGTCCCGGCAAAGTGTTTCCGTCGCTCAGATGCGTGGATCTTGCCGATGCCGTGGCGGAGATAGGAGAGGCGCGATGCTGCTATGTCAATGCCGGAAGTGCTGTGCCGCGCACTGCCGCTATGGCGCTGAGCAATACATTCCTGACCTTTTTCAGCGATATAACGGCTTCCGACGGACTCGTCAATGCTCTGAAACTAATGCCCGGCATGCAGCGGGCGGCTATGACTTTTCTGGGCAAGGCTGTAGACAGGCATGTGGCCGAGGTGGCTGGAGTGAGAGCCGTGGATCTTGATATTTACCTTACGCTTTCCTGACACTATGGCAAAGAAATATTACGTGGTATGGGCCGGGCGCGATACCGGTGTGTATGATTCATGGGAGGAGTGTCAGCTTCAGACCGATGGCTTTCCCGGCGCGCGATTCAAAAGCTTTTCCTCTCTTGAGTCGGCGATAGCGGCCTATCGCGACGAGACCCGGGCCGATGATATGGCGGTCATATCGGCCATAGCTTCTCGTCCGGCCATGACTGTCAATTATTCGGCTATTCCGGGCATAAACATGAACGCTATATGTGTCGACGCCGCATGTTCGGGCAATCCCGGGCCGATGGAATACCGCGGGGTGGATCTATCGACCGGCCGCGAGCTGTTTCACTACGGGCCTCTTGAGGGTGGCACCAACAATATCGGCGAGTTTCTGGCCATCGTGCATGCGCTGGCGTTGCTCGAACGTCAGGGACGTACGGGAGTGACCATTTATTCCGACAGCCGCACTGCCCAGGCATGGGTGCGCGACCGCCATGCACGCACCCAGATAAAGCCTGCGGCCGCCAACGCCAGAGTCAGAGAACTGCTGCAGCGCGCCGAGACATGGCTGCAGACGCACACACCCCGCAACCCGGTGGTCAAATGGCCTACCGAGGAGTGGGGTGAGATACCGGCCGACTTCGGCCGGAAATAGAGCGGACGGTGGGAGAATTACTGCTTTTTCTCGCAGTTCTGTGCCTTGAGAAGATCGCGTATTTCGGTCAGTAGCGCTTCTTCCTTGGTAGGTTCGGGAACGGGTGCCGGAGCCGGCTGCTCCACTTTCTTGCGGCGGAGCTGGTTGATGAACTTCACCATGATGAAAATGCAGAATGCCACGATGAGGAAGTCCACTACTGTCTGTACCCATGTGCCCCAGTTGAGCGACACCTCCGGAGTGATGATCTCCTGTCCGTCGGTCACAGCTTTCTGTATCACCCATTTGAAGTCAGTGAAGTTTATACCTCCGGTAGCGACTCCCACCAGCGGCATGATGATATCGTTGACCAGTGAAGATACAATTTTACCGAATGCAGCGCCGATTACCACACCTACTGCCATGTCGATCACATTGCCGCGCATGGCAAATTCCTTAAATTCTTTTAATATAGCCATTTATGAAATATTTTGGTTAAGGCGGCACACTGTCCGCCATACTTACAACAAAATTAAGAAAAAAAAGATGTCAATAACATTTATGACTCAAAAATAATTACTAATTTTGTGTCGCAGCAAAGAATATTTTTTCTAAAGCTTCATCATAACCCAACAATACAAATACAATTATGACAAAAATCGGTATTAATGGTTTCGGCCGCATCGGACGTTTCGTGTTCCGTGCTTCGACCAAGAGAGACGACATCGAGGTTGTTGCCATCAACGACCTTCTCCCCGTTGACTACATGGCCTACATGCTCAAGTATGACACAATGCACGGCAAATTCGACGGCACTGTCGACTACGACATGGAGAAGAGCCTTCTCATCGTCAACGGCAAGGAGATCCGTGTGACCGCCTGCAAGAATCCCGCCGAGATCGGCTGGGGCGCAGTAGGTGCCGAATATGTAGTTGAGTCGACCGGTCTCTTCCTCACCAAGGAGAAGGCTCAGGCTCACATCGAGGCTGGCGCGAAATACGTGGTTATGTCGGCTCCCTCCAAGGACGACACCCCCATGTTTGTCTGCGGCGTAAACGACCAGACATATGCCGGACAGCAGTTCGTATCCAACGCTTCCTGCACCACCAACTGCCTTGCTCCTATCGCCAAGGTGCTCCACGACAAGTTCGGCATCACCGAAGGCCTCATGACCACTGTTCACTCCACCACTGCCACACAGAAGACTGTTGACGGTCCCTCGATGAAGGACTGGCGCGGCGGACGTGCTGCTTCGGGCAACATCAT
>CALHWU010000060.1 GCA_938039795.1 uncultured Muribaculaceae bacterium | reverse complement strand
CAAATATAGCAAGATATTATAATACTTTCTTGGTTAATGGAGTTGATAAGAGTGGAGAACGGGAAAATAAGGATTTTCTAGATTTTTATAATGAGTTATGTATATTAAATCAATTTAAAATTACGGAAAGGAGTTCAACTTCGGATATTTCTGCCATTACATATCCCCGCAACAGCATCTGGCTTATCGGAACGCAGATAACTGTGGTCAGCGACATAAGAGCGAACTTGAAGTATCGCGTTGCTACGAGTTTGCTGAATTTCTGGGTGAAGTTGCTCCACCGGAGCCATTGCGTTTTCCGGAGTATCCAAAGCGTGATGAAAAGCATTACGCTCTGATATGTCACCGCGCTTACAAGGGCGCCTTCCAGTCCCCACGTCAGAACTAGAAGGACGGTGAATGTGACCCCGACGATACTATTGGCAATGTTGATATAGACGTAACTACGGAATTCCTTGAAGCCGTTGACGATGCTCAAAAGCAGGTTGTTGAGGCCATACAGCAGGATAGTGATGCCGAATATGACGAATACATAACCGTAATCGCGCGACTGCATGATCAGTTCGCTCAAAAGCGAATGGAGCACGATGAGAGAGATGCCGCATATCAGGCTGCAAACAACCGTAATACGCAATGCTGTCGACAGATATTGTGTCGTAGCATCCTTGTCGTCCTTGAATTCTGCCAGGTATTTGGTAACACCAGTATTGATACAACCGTTGGAGAAGTTGAGCAACATCGAGGAGAAGTTGGACAACTGACCGACCAAGGCGACGCCAGCAGGTCCGATGATAGCGGCAACAACTTTGACGCTTACCAGACCCGTACACATCCTGACGAGAGTGGAGATGGAGGTGAGTCCGAACACTCGGACCATGTCCGTATGGCAGACTCTATGTATGAGACTCCTGATTCTCAACGGTCTCGATTCAGCACGTTGGTTCCCAGCCGTTGATGAGGCGGATTACTTCGGCGACTTCCTCATCGGGCATCACGGGGGAGATGGGGAGGGAGAGCTCCTGGGCGTGGATCTGCTCGGAGACAGGGAGGGAGAGGTGGTGGAGCTGAGGGTAGCATTCCTGACGGTGGGGAGGGATGGGGTAGTGGATGATGGTCTGCACGCCGTTGTCGGCAAGGTATTGCTGTAGCTGGTCGCGGTGCTCGGTACGGATCGGGAAGATGTGGAACACGTGGGCGTCGGGATCGGGAATGCGGGGGAGTATGATGGCAGGGTTGGTGATGCCGTCGACGTACATGCGGGCTATCTGTTTGCGGCGTGCGTTGTCGGCGTCGAGGTGACGGAGCTTTACGTCGAGCACTGCGGCCTGGATTTCGTCGAGGCGGGAGTTGCGGCCGACGTAGCGGAACACGTATTTGCGTGTGGAGCCGTAGTTGGCGAGTGCGCGTACGGTGCGTGCGAGCTCTTCGTCGTCGGTGGTGACGGCTCCGGCGTCGCCGAGTGCGCCGAGGTTTTTGCCGGGGTAGAAGCTGTGGCCGGCGGCGTCGCCGAGCGATCCGGTGCGGCGTCCGTTGTAGAGGCATCCGTGGGCCTGGGCGTTGTCTTCGATGAGTTTGAGGCCGTGCTCTTTGCAGATGCGGCCGATCTCGTCGGTATAGGCGCACTGGCCGTAGAGGTGGACGATGAGTATGGCGCGGGTGCGTGGGGTTATGGCTGCCTGGATGCGCGCGGGGTCGATCTGGTAGGTGGTGATGTCGGGTTCGACGAGGACGGGGGTGAGTCCGTTTTCGGATATGGCGAGGATTGAGGCGATGTAGGTGTTGGCGGGGACGATGACTTCGTCGCCGGGCTGCATGATGCCCATTTCCACATAGGCGCGGTGTATCCAGATGAGCGCGTCGAGTCCGTTGGCGCAGCCTACGGCATAGCGGGTGCCGATGTAGTCGGCGTAGTTATTTTCAAACTTTTCGTTTTCTTTGCCTTGCAGGTACCAGCCGGAATTGACGGCGCGGCTGACTGCCTGACGGATTTCGTCGCCGTGGCTGGCGGTGACTTTCTCAAGATCAAGAAATTTTATCATGATGGAATGTTAATCAATAATGATTTGGATTTATCATATTGTGGCTGATGGTGTCGGTCAGATCAATGAGATTTCCCGACTTAAAGTCGTTATCAGATCATAACCATCCCAAATTAATGAGAATGCGGTGGTTTCACCGATGGGAATGATGCGGTCAATCCCTTTAGGCTTGTTAGCTGTAATGAACTTCTCAAGCTGTTGCCGACAAATGCCAAAGTATGAGAGTGTCTGATATTTTGTTGTGATAATATTGGCTATTTCATCAAGTGATGAGGCGGAATATTCAGTGAAGAATCCACTCGCACACCGTAAATTCTCTATTTTGGGATTTAGGGCGGCTGCTGAAGTGCGGACGATCAGATTATCTTCCATTGGTGTCGCTTTGATACTCAGTTCGACAGACTGACGGAACAGGGCTGTCAGTTTGTCTACTGTCATTACGGGTTGTAGTGTATATCGTGATGCGGTATAGTCGTGGATGGCTTTCCAGAATATTGTTTTTGCATTTTCAATAACTTTATCGTTGCCAATCCACACAATAAGATGCGGAGCTGTGCATGCGTTTTGGTCAAAGAGGAATGTGTCGTTATAAAATCTTTCTGACAAGTCTTTGAGTTCTGATTCGGTTAGTTTGACAATGGCTTCCGCACCTATTGCGCACAGGCTGTAACGGTCAGCGAAACAGATGTCAATGGATCTGGACGGTGTCATACACCGGCGGATGCGTCTGATTGTTTCGTCGCCACCCCATATTACGCGGGCATCAGCAATAGAAGATAGTTCTTCGGAAGCATGGCTTTCATGGGGATATCTCACAAGTGTAATACGTTTGGCCACGGGGTCGTCAGACATAAGTTCGAGGTGAT
>CALHWU010000059.1 GCA_938039795.1 uncultured Muribaculaceae bacterium | reverse complement strand
CACCCGAGTCGTTGATACCGATAACAGGGGCACCCATCTTCATGGCCATATCCATGATCTTGCATATCTTGAGGGCCATGGTCTCGCTGAGGGATCCGCCGAATACGGTGAAGTCCTGGGCGAAGACGTAGACGAGACGGCCTTCGATCGTGCCGTAGCCGGTGACGACGCCGTCGCCGAGATAGCTTTTCTTTTCCTGTCCGAAGTTGTGGCAGCGGTGGCGCACAAACATGTCGATCTCCTCGAACGAGCCCTCGTCGAGGAGCTGTGCGATACGTTCGCGTGCGGTGTATTTGCCGCGTGCATGCTGTTTCTCGATGGCCTTTTCGCCGCCTCCGAGACGAGCTTCATTGCGGAGCGCTATAAGCTCCTGCACCTTTTCAAGCTGGTTGCTCATATAGTAAAATTGATTTTTTTTCGTGAGATTTCTTGTCAGAGTGTCTGGATCCGGTTCACTTTTTTGCGGGATCCTCGCAGAGTTCCACGAGAGTACCTACCGACGACTTCGGGTGGATGAAGGCGATATTGAGGCCCTCGGCTCCCTTGCGTGGCGCCTTGTCGATAAGGCGTCCGCCCTTTTCCTCGATTTCGGCGAGTGCGTTGGCCACACCGTCCTCCACAGCGAAAGCTATGTGCTGTATGCCGCCGCGTCCGCCGTTGTTGGCTATGAATTTGGCTATGGCGCTGTCCTCGGCCGTGGGCTCAAGAAGCTCGATTTTGGTTTGTCCGACACGGAAGAAAGCTGTGCGCACTTTCTGGTCGGCCACTTCCTCGATGGCGAAGCATTTGAGGCCGAGCATATTTTCGTAGAAGGGGATTGCCTCGTCGAGGCTCGGCACGGCTATGCCGACGTGTTCGATGTGGGAAATGTCCATTGTGTATAAAATGAAGATGTTTGTAATGATTTGTTATTCAGTAACTATACGCGCATTGCGGCATTCCGGGCCGACATTGCCGGGCGCCTGATGCCGCTTTGCACCGCAAAGATAGCAAAAATCGGCGATTTATCCTCCCCCGATCCCAAAAAGAAATTGCACTGTATCCATTACCCCCGCAGGTAGGGACGTGATACATCACGTCCGCCTCGCATGTCATTGGTATATCGGTTGTTGTCTTGCACGGCTATAGCTTTATGCCACAAAATAAAACGCTGTGACAAAACACCATTATTTTGTCACAGCGTTTGCTATGAGTATTTTTCCTGGGAAGAGTAAATCCTTCGGTATCAGTAGAAGCGGCGGATGCCCATCACCTGGCGGACTTCGGCAAGGGTGCGTGATGCTCGCTCGCGGGCTATCTCGGCTCCGCGTCGCAGCACGCGTCCGATCGTGGCGTCGTCGCCCTGAAGGTCGAGGATCCGCTCGCGGATGGGGAGGGTTATGGCGAGGATGTCGTCGGCAAGCTGCTTCTTGAGGTCGCCGTAGCGTATCGAGCAGTCAGCGTAGGCGTCGCGGAAATGCTTTACCACTTCAGGTTTTGATGTGAGCTCAAGCAGTGTGAAGAGGTTTTCCACTGGCTGGCTGACGGGTTGGTTGGGAGTCTTCGGCCCTTCGTCGGTGACCGCGCGCATCACTTTCTTGCGCAGCGTCTTCTCGTCGTCGATGAGATAGATGCAGTTGCCCTCGCTCTTGCCCATCTTTCCGGAGCCGTCCAGGCCGGGCACTTTCACCGGCTTGCCGCCGAAGTCGAAGTTGGTGGGCTCAGGGAAGAGATCAACGCCGTAGAAGGAGTTGAAGCGGCGCGCGAAGCGGCGGGTGAGTTCGAGGTGCTGCTCCTGATCCTTGCCTACAGGCACCTTGTGGGCTTTCTGGATGAGAATGTCGACGGCCATGAGCGTCGGATATGTGAGCAGGCCGGCGTTGACGCGCTTGTTGGAGTCGTTGCCGATGATCTGACGCTCGATGTTGTCTTCGTCGGTCTCGTCGACCTTTATGCCGAGCTGTTTGCGGGCCTTGTCCTTGAATGAGGCCGTGCGCATGAGCTCGCCGATGCCCACATGCATGTTGAGCAGGAGATACATTTCGGAGATCTCGGGGACGTCGCTCTGCACGAACAGTGTCGACTCCTCAGGATCGAGCCCGGCAGCGAGATATTCGGCCACGATGGAGCGAACGTTGCGGTGGAGCTGGTCGGGGTCGGGGTTGGTAGTGAGCGCGTGGAGGTCGGCCACGAAGTAGAGGCAGTCGTAGTCGCGCTGCATTCTGACGAATTTGCTGAGAGCGCCGAAGTAGTTGCCCAGGTGGAGATTGCCTGTGGCGCGGATGCCGCTCAGCACTGTTTCTTTTCCATTCATATTTTTGCAGGATATATTTCCGTAGGTTTTATGGCGCAAAATTACTTATTTTCCGCTGGATTTCAAAACATCATAAAAGAGCGGTGGCGACCAATGCCAGCTCTCGCTGACCTGGCCGCCACCGGCGGATTGTTTCAGTTTAAGTAGGTGTCGTGCCTGATTACTGGTTGGCAAGTTTGAATCTAACAGGAACGGTGTACCACACGTTCACGTTGTGTCCGTTCATCTTACCGGGGATCCAGTTGGGCATCTTGCTTACCACTCTCACGGCTTCCTTGTCGAGCTCGGGATCTTTGGAGCGCATCACGTGTACCTTGTCGACCTTGCCGTCCTTGCGGACAACGAAGCGAACATGCACAGTGCCCTGAATGCCCTGCTCCGAAGCGATGGGAGGATAGTTAAGGTTCTTGCTGAGCCATTCCTTGAGGGCCTTGGGGCCGCCTGGGAACTGGGGATCCTGCTCCACGGCGTCAAACACATGCTCCTCTTTCGGTTCGGTTTTCTCTTCGACCACAACCACTTCCTTGTGCTCCTGAGCGTTGATGATGTCGTCGACACCACGGTCCTCGTTGACGGCGCCGATAGCACGGTCATCGTCCTTGAGTTCGTCCTGCGACTTGATCTCCTCCTTCACCTCGTCGTCCTGCACGATAAGAATCTCGGCGGCCTTGGTGGTGTTGAGGAGCTCTTCCTTGATCACCTCAGGTTTCTGTTCTTCGATACGCTGGGGCTCCTCTTCCTCAGGCTCTTCCTCTACCTCCTCGGTGATCATCTCTGCCATGGCCTGCTCGATAGCGTCTTCGGGACGGGCCTCGGCCGACTTGATTACCGTGTTGACAAGGAATGCGAGTGCGAAGAGTATAGCGATCACTATGACGATCACGATCATAGCGCGGTTGTGACGGCTTACAGATCCCTTGCGGAGCTGATAAGCGCCGAAATCTTTGTTTTTGCCTTCAAAGATTATGTCGCGCCATTCTTTTGATGAAAGATCTACATCTTTTGCCATGTCTTTTCAGCTTTAGGGGTTAATATAAATCGTTCATCAGTTATTGCCATGTTTGCGCACGTAAGCTTCGATCATCAACGAGTCGTTGTGGTTGATGTTGTCGATCTGGTAGCGCGAAATCTGGTTGATCTGCATTTCGTCGAGCGCGCTGATCAGGCTCTCCCACGAAGCCTCGGGTGTGGCCTTGATCACTACTACCGGGCGGGTCAGAGTGGAGTCATTGCGGATCTCCTTGGCCTTTGCCTGATAGATGGAGTCGTTCTTATCCTTGTTGGGCGAGAACTCCTTGTTGCGCCATTTCACCTTGAGGTCGTCGATTTTGGCGAGCACCTGCTTATTGCGGTCGTGGAGAATCTTGCGTATGCCTCTCTGGGTGGAGCCTTCGTTACCGAGGAACACTTCTCTTTCGAGGTTGGAGTCCTCAAGCACGCCGTCGTTGTTCTCGTCGACGAGCTGGGGCTGTCCGGTGAAGTAATACACAATGTTCTTGGAGCGTCCGTCATCGTCTTTCTTGATGTCGCCGTTTTCCTTGCGGTCAGTCGAGACGATGAGGGTTATAGCCTCTGATTCTTTAGCTTTGTTCATCTGCTCCTGCTCTACCTTCTCGTTGGTCGGGAGGGTGATCTGCAGGGTCTGCGACTTGATCATCGTGGTGCAGAGCATGAAGAACGTAATCAGAAGCATGTTCATGTCGACCATCGGGGTGAAGTCGACGTGGATCTGCATCTTCTTCTGGGCGCCTTTTTTCTTTTTGCCCTTGTCTGATTGTTCGATCTGTGCCATAATGAATTAGTCTTGCTCAGTTTTTAACGCAGTCATCAAGCTGAAGCGGTTCATCTTCAGAGTCTGGAGGTTGTCGAGCACGTGGTGAACGGTCGAGTAGGGCGTGGTCTGGTCGGCTTTGACGGCAATGCCTTTGCCTTTCTTCATGGCGCTCTGCAGATTGTCGTTGCCTGACGAGTAGATGGCACGCATCCAGATCTGGAACTCGTTGGGCTTGGTAAGGTCCTTGTTGTCATCAATGGGTATGCCCACGTCGGCGCGGCTCATATCGGAGATGACTTTGTCTTGGTCGGTCTGTGACATTCTCAGGAACGTCGGCAGGGCCTGGAACGGTACTCCAAACATGTTGATTTTGGAGAATGTGTTGGCGTCTGCCTCGGTCAGTTCCACTTTCTTGCTGGGATGGAGCCTGTTGTACTCGCTGACAGCTTTTGTCAGGATCTCCTTGCGGATGGGCTCCGAACCCCATTCGCCGTCGGCCACGTTGGGGTCGGCCTCGCCGGCGATTGAGATGAACACTTTGCCTTCGGGTGAGATGAGCACCTGCGCCAGGTTGGCGGTGGGCACCTTCATCTCCGATACCGACGACGGCGTGATTACCGTCACGGGCTCTTTCTGAAGGAAAGTAGAGGTCAACATGAAGAAAGTAAGCAAAAGAACAGTCACGTCACTCATCGCCGTCATGTCGATGAGGGTACTCTTTCTTTTAATTTTTACTTTTCCCATATTACGATTTTAAGGTATAGTAGTTGGATTAAAATGTAACAGGGGATCAGTGAGTAGCTGCAAATGTCTGCACGATAGAGAAACCGATCTCGTCGATAGCGTAGGTCAGGTTGTCGATCTTGTTGGTGTAGAAGTTGTAGGAGATAACGGCGAATGCACCGGTTGCGATACCGAATGCGGTGTTGATAAGAGCCTCCGAGATACCGGTCGAGAGCTCGGTCGAGTCAGGAGCACCCGACTGTGCGAGGGCCTGGAACGACTTGATCATACCGATCACAGTACCGAGCAGTCCGACAAGTGTGCCGAGAGTGGTCATCGTAGCTACGATGGGGAGGTTCTGCTGGAGGGCCGGCATTTCGAGAGCTGTAGCCTCTTCTACTTCCTTCTGGAGAGTGGCGATCTTCTGCTCCTTGGAGAGGACGGTGTTCTTGTCCATTTCCTCATAGCGAACGAGAGCGGCCGAAACGACAGCAGCTACCGAACCCTTCTGCTTCGAGCAGAGAGCCTGTGCGCCGGCGATGTCGTTCTTGGCGAGGCAAGCCTTCACGCCAGCGACAAACTTGGTGATGTTGCCTTTGCCTTTGGCGCTCGAAAGGGCGATCCAGCGCTCTACGGAGAGGACGATTACGGTGAGGAAGAGTGTCTGCAGCACCGGCACGATCACGCCGCCCATGTAGATGGTGCCCCAGATGTCGTGGGGGTGACCGTCTTCAAAGTGCGATTCGTGGCCGAACCAGAAGATGAAGAGACACACTGCAACGATGAAGCAGGCGATGATCACCAAGAACGCATTCTTGATACCACCAACTTTGCTACCTTCTTTTTTTGCCTGGGGCTTTGCGGCCGTTGCAGGCTGGATGGGCTTTTGAGCTTCCATAATTGATAATTACTAATTTGATTTTGTTAAGGTTATAGATTGTTTTGAAGTGTTGTTGTGACGGTTGGCTTCTTGTACTCTATCCTTGGGGATTGGGAGGCATTGCCCTCAGGCCTGTCTGCTGCACCGTTTCCCGTGGTAATAGATTGGTAAGATGCCGATGGCGTTGCGCTCGGGCGTTACGCTTTTGCAAAAGTATTATTAGTTTTTCATTCACGCAAAAAAAAAATGATTTATTTTTGATTTAGGCTTGAGGTCAGTTGTAAAATGAATGAAATAAAGATACTTTTGACAATAATTCATTAATGTTTCAAAAAATTTTAGGTAACTTTGCGGCAAAACCAATGCTCCCCACGGGAGATAATGTGAAACAATGATAAACACAGTGAAACTCAAACGAGGCCTCGACCTGAGGATGGAAGGCGCTGTGGAGGCCGCTGCGCCGTTGCAGGCGGTCAGCCCTGACACAGTGGCTGTATGCCCCGACGATTTCCATGGCTTTCTTCCCAAACTGCAGGTAAAAGAGGGAGATGCGGTGACGCAGGGACAGCCTCTGATGCACGACAAGAACTGCCCGGACATAAAGCTTTGTTCGCCGACAGCGGGGACTGTGTCCGCCGTGGTGCGTGGCGAACGCCGCAAAATACTGCGGGTGGTGGTGAAGGCTGCTGCCGCTGCCGCTCCCGAGCCGATGGTGCGCCCAGATACGCCCGAAAGGATTCGTCAGGCTATGCAGCTCACGGGATTGTGGGCTGAGATGCGCCAGCGTCCGTATGACATAGTGCCGGATCCGGCAAAGACACCCCGCGACATCTTTGTCACGGCTTTTGATTCGGCTCCCCTCGCCCTTCCCATGGAAGACCATCCGGCAGTCAGCCAAAAGAGGCTTGACGCCGCAGTGGAGGCTATGGCCCGGCTTACTTCCGGACATCTATACATATGTACTCGGCCCGGTTTCAAGCTGAATGTTCCGTCGCCGGCACTCCATTTTGTGATCGAAGGCCCTCATCCGGCCGGAAACGCCGGCATTCAGGCCGCTAATATCGCTCCGGTCAACAAGGGGGAGACCATCTGGACTCTCTCGCTCGTCACTCTGTGCCGTCTGGGACAGCTCATGACCGAGGGGCTGCGCGGCTTCGAGACTCTGGTGGGCCTCTGCGGATCGGAAGTGAAGCAGCCCCACGCCGTCTCGACTGTCGAAGGCGCCGACATAGCGCAGCTTATCGACGGACAGATCAAGGATGACGGACGTCATCACCGCATCATATCGGGCAACGTGCTGACCGGAGTGAAAGTGGACGCCGACGGATTTCTGCGCTTCCCCTACAGGCAGATCACCGTGATTCCTGAGGGCGACGATGTCGACGAATTCATGGGCTGGGCCTCGCTGAGCCCTTCGAAAATGAGCGTCAGCCGCTCCTTCCCGTTCAGCGGTCTGAAGAAGCGTTTCAGCCCCGATGCCAGGCTGCTCGGAGGCCACAGGGCCATGATAATGTCGGAGACTGCCGACAGGGTCATGCCTATGGACATCCTTCCGGAGTATCTGCTCAAGGCCATCATCTCGAAGGATATAGACCGCATGGAGGCTCTCGGCATCTATGAGGTGGCGCCTGAGGATTTCGCTCTGGCCGAATATGTCGACCCGTCGAAGACAGAGACTCAGAAGATAGTGCGCGAGGGTCTTGATTATCTCAGAAAAGAAATTGAATAAGAGGCATTATGTCACTGATTAAAAAATATCTCGACCGCGCCCGGCCGCATTTCCAGCCCGGAGGACGGTTTCAGGCGCTGCAAAGCGTGTTTGACGGTGTGGAGACATTCCTCTACACACCACGCGACACTTCGCGCAGCGGAGTGCATGTCCACGACGCTCTCGACTCCAAGAGAGTGATGATAATCGTTGTGATAGCGCTGCTGCCATGTCTGCTCTTCGGTATGTACAACTGCGGCTACCAGAACTACCTCGGGTCGGGTCACGCCGAATTCCCGTTCTGGGAGCTGATGGCCTACGGCTTCCTGGCTATCCTGCCGAAGATAGTGGTCACCTATGTGGTAGGCCTGGGCATAGAGTTCGTCGTGGCGCAGTGGCGCCATGAGGAGATCCAGGAGGGTTTCCTCGTCACGGGCATACTCATCCCGCTGATCTGTCCTATAGAGACGCCGCTGTGGATGATGGCCGTGGCGACCGCATTCTCGGTGATATTCGTCAAGGAGGTGTTCGGCGGCACGGGCTACAATATATTCAACGTGGCCCTCGTCACCCGTGCATTCCTCTTCTTCTCCTATCCGGCCAGCATGAGCGGCGACCGGGCGTTCATCTCCTCGCAGCCTATCTGCGGCCTCGGAGGCACAGTCAACTTCGCCGACGGCATTTCCGGCGCTACTCCTCTCGGACAGGTAGCCACCCATGCCGGAGGGCCTCTGGAAATACATAATATCGTAGGAGATCCTGTCAGCAATTGGGATGCGTTCCTCGGACTGATCCCCGGATCGTTCGGCGAGACGTCGACACTATGCATATTCATCGGCGCGGCTCTGCTGCTCCTCACCGGCATCGCCAGCTGGAAAGTGATGCTGAGCGTGTTTGCCGGCGGACTGCTGATGGGACTCACTGTCCACGTGTTTCAGAATTCCGACTATCCGGCCTCGATGCTCACTCCCTGGCAGCAGATCATCTATGGCGGCTTCGCCTTTGCCGCCGTATTCATGGCCACTGACCCGGTGACAGCCGCACGCACAGGCGTAGGCAAGTATATCTACGGACTGCTCGTGGGCATCATAGCCGTCATCATCCGCACCTACAACAACGGATATCCCGAGGGAGCCATGCTCGCCGTGCTGCTCATGAACGCTCTCGCTCCGCTCATCGACTGGTGCGTGGTCCAGGCCAATATCAACCGTCGTCTCAACCGTGTAAAAGCCAAGTCATGACCATCAACAAGCAAAGCAATCTGTATACGATAATTTATATCGCTGTACTCGCTGTAGTGGTGGGAGCGGCTCTCGCCACGACCGCTCTGTCGCTCCACGACCGCCAGCAGCAGAACGCCGACCGCGACAAAATGCGTCAGATCCTCGCGGCGGCCCGTATAACTACCGTCTCCGACAGCATCATCGCCACGTATGACCGCGACATAGTGGAAACCTACATAGTCGATGCCGAAGGAAACCGCGTGGATGGCGATGCGTTTGCTGTCGATGTCGACGCGCAGACCAAGCTTCCGGCCCTACGCCGACAGCTTCCGGTGTTTGTATGCCGGGCGTCGGACGGCGAGCTGAAATACATTCTGCCGGTATATGGCTCCGGACTGTGGGGGCCGATATGGGGATACGTGGCCTTCGATGCCGACGGCTCCACTATCTACGGCGCTTACTTCGCCCACAAAGGTGAGACTCCGGGACTCGGAGCCGAGATCGAGAAGCCCGCGTTCAGCAACGAGTTCATAGGCAAGACGGTGTTCAAACAGGGTGTGTTCATGCCTGTGGCGGTAGTGAAGGCGGGGCAGAAGCCTTCGGGCAATGAAGATTACGTCGACGGCATTTCCGGTGGCACCATCACTTCAAAAGGAGTGAGCGCGATGCTTTCCGACTGCCTGACACCTTATGCAGCATTTTTGAAGAACCTCAGTCAGAAATCCAATTAAAGCCATGGCAGAGAAAATCGACAACAGGAGCGTCTTTTTCAACCCCTTCTCTAAAAACAATCCGGTGGTGGTGCAGGTGCTCGGCATCTGCTCCGTGCTTGCCGTCACCGTGAAGCTTGAGCCGGCTCTCGTGATGGGCATGTCGGTAATAGCGGTGCTGGCGTTTTCAAATGTCATCATATCGCTGATCCGCAATACTATTCCCACCAATATCCGTATCATCGTGCAGCTTGTGGTCGTGGCAGGTCTCGTAGTGATCGTCGACCAGCTCCTTCAGGCATATGCCTACGATGTCAGCAAGCAGCTGTCGGTGTTTATCGGACTTATCATCACCAACTGCATATTGATGGGGCGCCTTGAGGCGTTCGCCATGGCCAACCGTCCGTGGCCATCGCTGCTCGACGGCATAGGCAATGGCATAGGCTATGCGCTGGTGCTTGTAATAGTGGGATTCTTCCGCGAGCTGCTCGGAAGCGGTACGCTGCTCGGACTGACTGTCGTGCCGCAGAGTTTCTACGACGCGGGGTATGTCAACAACGGTCTGATGATCCTCCCTCCGATGGCCCTCATCGTGGTGGCATGCATCATCTGGGTGCAGCGCTCGCGCAATAAAGACCTGCAGGAACACTGAACGCCAACACCATAGAAACACTACAATCACTAAGGTATGGAAAATCTGAATCTGTTCATACGCTCGATTTTCGTCGACAACATGATATTCGCCTACTTCCTGGGCATGTGCTCGTTTCTGGCGGTATCGAAAAATGTCAAGACGGCATTCGGTCTCGGTGTGGCCGTCACGTTCATGCTCGTCATCACTCTTCCGGTCAACTGGCTGCTGCAGACCTACGTGCTGAGTCCCGGCGCCCTGTCGTGGCTCGGCGAGGAGTATGCTTCGGTCGATCTCTCGTTTCTCTCGCTTATAATGTTTATCGCCGTCATCGCCTCCATGACACAGCTCGTGGAGATGGCGGTGGAAAAATACAGCCCGTCGCTCTATGCCTCTCTGGGAATATTCCTGCCGCTGATCGCCGTAAACTGCGCGATACTCGGCGGCTCGCTCTTCATGCAGCAGCGTGGATTCGGATCGTTCTGGACCGCTACATGCGCCGGCGCCGGATGGGGTCTGGGCTGGCTGCTCGCCATCACGGCCGTGGCAGCCATACGCGAGCGCATAGCCAGCTACTCCAATGTGCCGGCACCGCTCCGCGGCATCGGCATCACTTTCATAGTCACCGCCCTGATGGGTATAGCCTTCATGTCGTTCCTCGGCATTAAAATCTGAAGTGTCATGAATGTAAGTATTATTACCGCTCTTCAGCCGACTGTGGTGGCCGGCACACTCCTTTTCCTTCTGGTAACGCTGCTGCTTGTAGTGATACTGCTTGTGGCCAAACGGTATCTGGTGCATACTGGCAAGGTCAGCATCGAGATCAACGGCGAGCGCCGTCTTGAGGCCGATTCGGGCAAATCGCTGCTCTCCACTATGGCCGACAACAATGTGTTTCTGCCGAGCGCCTGCGGCGGCAAGGGAAGTTGCGGTCAGTGCAAGGTGCAGGTGTTCGAGGGCGGAGGCGACGTGCTCCCGACCGAAGCCGTCCATTTCACCCGCAAGGAGATGAAGGATTCCTGGCGTCTGGGATGCCAGGTGAAAGTGAAGCAGGATATGAAGATCGGCGTGCCCGCTTCGGTGCTCGACATCAAGGAGTGGGAGTGCGAGGTGATATCCAACCGCAATGTGGCCACCTTCATCAAGGAGTTTATCGTGGCCCTGCCGCCGGGAGAGCATATGGATTTCCTACCCGGATCATACGCTCAGATCAAGATACCGCCCTACGAGATGGACTACGATCGCGATATCGACAAGAGCCTTATCGGCGAGGAATACCTTCCGGCATGGGAGAAGTTCGGACTGTTCACGCTCAAATGCCGCAACACCGAGACTACCGTACGCGCCTACTCCATGGCCAACTATCCGGCCGAGGGCGACCGCATAATGCTCACCGTGCGCATCGCCACTCCTCCTTTCAAACCGAAGCCCCAGGTGGGCTTTCAGGACGTGATGCCGGGCATAGCGTCGAGCTATATCTTCACGCTCAAGCCGGGCGACAAGGTGCGCATGAGCGGCCCTTACGGCGATTTCCATCCGATCTTCGACTCGAAGAAGGAGATGATGTGGATAGGCGGAGGCGCGGGCATGGCCCCGCTGCGCGCGCAGATCATGCACATGACGCGCACGCTGCATACCACCGACCGTGTGATGAATTACTTCTATGGAGCGCGTGCGCTCAACGAAGTGTTCTATCTCCAGGACTTCCTGCAGCTTGAGAAGGATTTCCCCAACTTCCACTTCCATCTGGCTCTCGACCGGCCCGATCCGGCAGCCGATGCGGCTGGAGTAAAATATACGCCCGGATTCGTCCATCAGGTGATCTACGACACCTATCTCAAGAATCACGAGGATCCCGAAGATATCGAATACTACATGTGCGGCCCGGGTCCGATGAGCGCGGCCGTCAACAAGATGCTCGATTCGCTCGGAGTAGAACCCGAAAATATTCATTATGATAATTTCGGGGGATAAAGACTGACAGATCAAAAGTTACATAATTCATGGTAATCAGGGGTGCGTGATGATGTGAATCATTGCGCATCTTTTTTTATGGTGTGGAGAGGCCGGTGCTGTAGTGGCATTCAGGCAATTCTGAACAGTCGCTCGGCGTTGGCCGAGGTGCTCTCCGCGATTTCTTCGGATGACTTTCCGAGTATTTCGGCCATACGTGCGGCGGTATGCACCAGATAGGCACTCTCGTTGCGCCGCCCGCGCATCGGCACCGGCGCGAGGTAAGGCGCGTCGGTTTCAAGCAGCAGACGATCGGCGGGAATCTCCTTTATCGCCTCGGGCAGGGTGGAGCGCTTGAATGTAAGAATTCCGTTGATGCCGAAATAATATGATCCGGCCTCCAGTATGCGCCGTGCCTCCTCGGGCGTGCCTCCGAAGCTGTGCATCACGGCCCGGACGGCCGGGTGTCCCTGAAGTACCTCCAGCGTCTCGTCGAGCGCGTTGCGGCAGTGGATGATGACCGGCAGGCCGAGTTCTTCGGCCATTGCAAGCTGAGTGTCGAAAGCGGCCATCTGCTCTTCGCTGCGCGTGGCGTCCCAGTAGAGGTCGATACCGACCTCGCCGACGGCTATATAGCCGCCAGCACGCAGCTCCTCGCTGACGATGGAGAGCGCTTCGCGCCAGTCGTCGGCCACTTCGGTGGGATGCAGTCCCATAGCCATCGAGACACATTCGGGATGGGCGGAGGCAAGCCGTTTCATCGGCGCGATGGTGGTCAGATCCACGTTCGGGAAAATCATGTGGCCCACTCCGGCGCCTAAGGCGCGGTCGACAGCATCTGGCTTTTCCTCCGAGCCATCTTCAGCCAGAAACTCCGGCAGGTAGAGGTGGGTGTGGGTGTCGATCAGCCGGGTCATCGCGTGCGGTCGACTGTGAGCATGGCCAGGTCGGTGAAGAAACGCATCGGCACCGGCTGCAGGTCGAGCTGTCGGAGGCGCGCCACGGCGTCGTCGGCATAGCGGCGTATCAGCTGCAGGCAGCGGTCGGGCAGACCGAGCCGGTCGTAGACGCCCCGCACTCGGTCGATCTTCACCGTGCGCTCCGACGGAGTGGCTATCTCCTCCTTTATGGTGCCGGTGGTGTCCTCGGCGAGGGCGTTGATCAGGAGCCATGTCTTTTTGTCGCACGCTATGTCGCCGCCTATCTGCTTGCCGAAAGTGGCGGGGTCGCCGTAGGTGTCGAGATAGTCGTCGCGCAGCTGGAATGCCAGGCCGAGGCTTTCGCCGTAGCCGTAGAAAGCGTCGATCGCTGTCTGATCGCCTCCGGCCATGATGGCGCCGAGGGCGCAGGCGCACCCGAGGAGTACCGACGTCTTCAGGCGTATCATTTCCATGTATTCGTCGACAGTCACGTCAGGGCGGCTCTCGAAATCCATGTCGAGCTGCTGACCCTCGTAGATCTCCATGGCCGTGCGGTTGAAGAGGTCGAGCACCGGCCGCAGCTGCTGCCCGTCGCAACCTTTCATCATAGCGATGGAGGCGAGCGTCAGCATGGCGTCGCCCGAGAGGATGGCTGTGGCCTCGTTCCACCGGCGGTGGACGGTCGGACGGCCGCGGCGCATGTCGGCACGATCCATGACGTCGTCGTGGAGCAGCGTGAAGTTATGGAACATCTCTATGGCTGCAGCCTGGTTGAGGGCGCATCGGCGTCCGTCGGGTGCGACGGCGTCGGCCACGGCGAGCGTCAGCACCGGACGTATCCGTTTGCCTCCGGCCTGGAGGGTGTAGCGGATCGGGTCGTAGAGTCCGGCTGGCGATGCCGGAATATCAAGATTGCCTACAGCCTTTTCGGCGGCTGCGATATATTCTTTGAGGTCGAGCATTTGCTATTATGTTTGTTCTGGATGGGTTGTATTGTGTCATAGCTCTCCGTTGTAGCCGTGGCGGAATGCTTCGAGCGATTCGGCATCGGCCGCATACTCTTCTACGGCCTTCACAAGGCCCTGGTCAGCTCCGTCGGCCTTCATGATGGCTCCGAGCCGCCATGGTCTGGTCGACACCACATAGACGTGGGCAAGCTCCCCGGGGGGCAGTGTAGATTTGATCGAGTCGAGCGAGCGGACGAAGCGGAGCGCGCGTCCCAGGGAGTCGCTGTCGTAGATCGACATCAGTTCGCGGGTGAAGAGCCTGGCATAGTCACGGTCGGAGGCGTTAGCTTTTTTCAGCCATCCGATCAAGGCTTCGGCGGCTTCTGTCGGGCTGCTCTCTGCGAGACGTGCAGCCTCCTGGGGCGCGGGGCGCGACGGATCGATCTCCGGAGCCGACGAACAGCCGGTAAGCAATGATGAAATAAGAATTATTACGGATAAACGTTTCATTCCGCAAAGTTACGAAATTAGCGGGCAATGACGTGGGTTTATCGCTATTTAATAGTCCGCGTCGACTGTCGGTGGCTTCGGCTTAACCGTTTTTAAGCACGTCCTCCTTGTCGGGTGCGCCTGGTTCAGGTGTCGATGCCGGATCAAACGGATTGAAGAAGTAGATCCCTTTGGCGCCGAGCATGCGGAGCAGGGCCGGGAGCCGTGCAGGATGAAGTCGGCGTAGAGGTGGCGGCGCGGGGTCATGATCACACGGTAGCCGTTTTCGAGGGCTTTGACGAGCTGATGCTTCCGGTCATGGCGCCACCACATGATGACTGCCTTGCCGGGAGATACGCCTGCATCGGCTATCTCGTCCCATCCGATCATCGTCTTGCCTTTGGAGGCCACGATCTCGCGTATGTCGTCCTGCGTATAGAATGCGGCCGGAGCTTTCGGATCGTGCCAGTTGCCTTTGGCGCCCTCGGCCGTCAGCAGCGGTTAGCGCTTGATCTCGATGCGCCAGCCCGGCTCGTCGGTCAGATGCCAGTGGAACACGTTGAGGCGCCGCTTTCGCAAACCCGATAGTCTCCGATCTGTAGAGCCGGTGTATAAGTCCGCAAATAATTGAAATTTGTTGTAAAATTGATTTTGCCGTCTATGCTGTTGTAAACTTCGATCTTTAGGTATAATTTTGTTGTTCAGAAACCCGGAAGAATATGTAAGAACCTGAAACATGATGGACTTATTGTGTGGAGGCGTTTACGATAATGATTAATGGAATATGGATATTTATAAAGAGGCGGCTTTGTTTAGAGTTGAAAACGTGATTAACTATTTCCAAAAAAATAACGACGCTGAATCGTTGCCATGTAATAGCGACTTTGTGGCAGAGTTGTACTGGATCGCATATGCCAACTTGGTGATACTCAATTCGGGTGGCTGGAAAAAAGAACTGCTCTCTGTGGTTTCGACTGTTATTGAACGATGTAAAACTCTCTTGTCTTTCTATGAGACAATCATCAAGGTTCCGGAGGACAAAAATCTTGGTTTTATGGAATATGCCAAGACTTTTTGCGCGCACTGTGACAGTATAGCAGACGTCGTATTTACCGAAAAGGATTTACTGAAAAAGCTTGGTTATAGAGAAATCGATATGGATCTATGTGTCGCTGCCGAGAATCTTGATCTTCAGAAAGTGCGTCAGTTATTGCATCAAGGAGCTGATCCTTCTGTTGAATTCCCATGCGAACTTACCGAAGAAGATTTGCCGGTCGCGGATGACGATGAAAACATTGAAAGATACTCATTATTATCTGAGGCATATATGTATTCATCTGACTTTATTGACGTCAGCGAAGGACTTAAATATTGGATAGCTGCGGCGAAAGAGGCCGATATTGATATACGTGATTACTATGAGTATTCAATGAGTTTATTGCAGCCGGCACATTATCAGGTATTACTTGATGAATTTTTACTTTACGAGTAGCCTGTTGCAAGCTGTTTTAAGCGGTTGGAGAAATTGAGGTAAATTTGCGGGGAAGTGTAACCTTTGGGCGGGGTGGTGCGTCTAAAGGTCAGATTGATCAAAAAACAATAAAAAGAAAAAGATATGAACAGATCACGTAATTTATGGATTGGCGCACTGGTGGCGCTGGCAATCGGCGGAGCCGCAACGATGAGTTCCTGCGAGAGCGACAAACATCATGATATCGAGCGGATACGCCAGGAGATACGCGTTGAGCTGACCGAGCAGATACGCGACGAACTCCAGACCACGCTGGCTTTCGACTCGATCGGGTCGACACCGATCTATATCAGTCCGAGCGTGGAGATCGACGCTCCGCGCTCGTCGGCCGACAATTTCCATGAGGTGAGCAAGATGATAGCTGTGTTCCTGCCTTTCGTGTTCGTGATAGGATTGGTGTGGATGCTTCTCAGCTACCGCCGCAAGAATCTGCTGGCCAAATACCGGCTTATAGAGTATTCCATCGAGAAGAAAATGCCGCTGCCTGAAGCGTTTTTCAATAATGGCTTTGCAGCGCGCACTTCGAAAGTGATGGAATCGGTGACGAGGGGTGGACGAGTATACCGCATCGACTCGCGCAGGTTGAGCAATGCCCTGATATGGATGGGTGTGGGCATTGTGGGCTTCATTTTCTTCATGACGGTCGATGCCAAGGAGCCTGCATGCCTGGCGCTGCTGCCGGTATTCATCGGTCTGGCCAAGCTGATAAGTTACTTCGCTGAGCTGTATTTCAACGAGCGCAATCTCCCGAAGATCCCCGACATACCGCAGACTAACCCTGCTGCTGACGCTAACCGTACCAACGATCTCGGCGGATACGACAACAATGCTCACACGCTTTGAGGAAATCAAGCTGCTGGCGCTGTGTGCCACGACCGACAGCCGCAATGCTTTCGGCCGTCTGGTGGAGGAGTATGAGGAGCCGCTTCGGCGGTTTCTCTACAACCTCACCGGAGGCGATGCGTGCCTTGCCGACGATCTGGCTCAGGATACGTTTCTGAAGGCGTATGAGGCTGTAAGGTCGTTCAAAGGCCTGTCGGGGTTCAGGACATGGCTCTACCGGATAGCCTGTAATCAATACTACAGCTATCTGAGGGGGCGCCGTGAACTGACCGGCATGGAGGCGGAGCCTTACGGGGGCGCTGAATCCGATGCCGGCCAAAGAGCCTCGGAGGCGTCGATGGATGTGGCCACGGCGATGCGCGCCCTCAGTCCGGCCGAGCGTAGTCTGGTGCTGCTCTTTTACCTGGAAGACCGTACGATAAAGGATATAGTCGGCATAACCGGGATGCCGGAGGGCACGGTGAAGGTTTATCTCAAGCGTGCCCGCGACAAGATGGCACGGGTGATGGGGCGCGACTGATTCAGGCAGCCCGCCACGTGTTAAGAAATGATGGTTTTGAAGTGATTGAAAGTATGAAAAAAGAACAGACTGACATGACTGACAAGGATATAAGCGAACTGCTGAAACGCAATCTGCCGAAAGCTCCTCCAGAGCCTTGGTTCACACGAAAGGTGATGGCGCGTCTGCCCGAGCGGAAACGGTTCTGGGCCGGATGGATCGAGACAGTGGCGTGTGCGGTCGGACTGGTGGTGACGCTTGTGTTCGGAGTGATCTACGGTGTAGATCTGATGCAGGAACCGGTGCTGACCGTGAGCGATATAACGATTACCGGGCTGATGGCCGCGATGGCCGGAGCGCTTGCCTGGAACGTGGGCTGCGCTTTCATGCCAAGGGCGCATGAAGTCTGAGGATGGGCTGTCAGCGACGGAAAGGTATGGCGAGAATGCAGTAGACGGGCACTTTGGTGTCGCCTATCTTGCCTGCCACCCACCGGGGCATACGGTTGATGATGCGGAGAGCCTCCTTGTTGAGGCTCTCCTCAACTCCGCGTATGACCTCAGGCGCGGTGATGGTGCCGTCGGGGGTGACGACAAAGCTGCACAGCACGCGTCCCTCTATCCCTTTGCGATATGCGCGGGCCGGATAGCGGCGCTCGCGGTTGATGAATTTCATCATGGCTCCGTCGCCCCCCGGGAAATGGGGCTGCTCGTCGACCGACTCGAACAGGAAAGCCTCTATGTCGACAGGCCTGTTGTCGGCGCTGACCGTACGGTAGGTGACGACCATGCGCTGCTGTCCGCTGACACAGAAAGCCAGTGTCAGCAAGAAGAAAGTGATAATTGGTTTGAGTCGGTACATCAGTGAATTAAGGTCGGCTCCGGAGAGCCTGCTGTCATTAGCGTGAGTTCTCTGTCGGAGAGGGCCCGGAGTAGGGACTCTCCGCTGCAAAAATATGACATGCCCGGGGATTATACAAGCGGGCCGCACTGTTTTTGAGAAAGATTGTTTTTGTTTTTTTAAGTGGCCGTTTAATCATCGGCGTATACGCATTTTGAGTATCTTTGCAATGATTATGCGCATACTACCCCGACTGATATCAGCAGCGGCTCTGGCAGCATTGCCGGCAGCGGCTCTGGCCGACGGCTCCGCAGGAGACTCTTCGCCGGCCTACTCATTTCTCGATATTACCTCGTCAAGCCGGATATTCGGTCTTGGCGGAGTAAATGTCAGTGCGGTCGACCCGGGTCTGGCGGCGATAGACCAGAATCCGGCCTTTCTCGGGCCTGAATACAGCAAGGCGGTGTCGGTAGGCTACATGCGCTATCTCTCCGATTCGGATTTCGCTTCGGCCGCGTTTGGAAACGGTATCGGCGAGCGGAGCGCATGGGGCGTGGCGCTGAAATATTTCGGCTACGGAAGCATGGAGAGTACGGATGTGGAGGGGGTGTCGTCGGGCACGTTTTCTCCTAAAGATATCGCTGTCTCGGCAACATATTCGCGCGATATCACCGATCTGCTGAGGGGCGGCGCTACGCTGCGTTGGGTTTACTCGTCGTATGATTCATTCACGGCCATGGCTGTCGGTGTAGATCTCGGTGTCAATTATTATGATCCCGACCGTGATCTGTCGCTGTCGGCGGTCGTCACCAATCTCGGCGGACAGGTGAAACGTTTCAGAGAGCGTTACGACCGGCTTCCGGTCGACGTGAGGCTCGGCTGGACGCAGTCGTTTCCCGGTCTGCCGGTGAGATTTTCGGTGACAGCCTGGAACCTCACCAAATGGCATCTGCCGTATTATGAGACAGGCGACGGATCCGACGGCAGCTCTCCTGAGATAAAGGACTCGTTTGGCAGCAATCTGATGCGTCATCTGGTATTCGCAGCCGAGATAGTGCCCGACAGCCGATTTCATGTAGGCATAGGCTACAACTACAAGACGCGCACCGACATGGCCACTTATTCGCGCAACGTGCTGAGCGGCTTCTCTGTCGGCGCGGGCATGTCGCTGGGCGGCTTCGGTGTCGATGCGGCCTTCGCCATGCCTCATCGCGGCGCATCAACCCTTATGCTGAACTTTTCGGCCGACATAGGCCGTTTTCTATGAACCAACGTCATAACTGACCGATATATTCAATGGAACAGAAAAAGATCATAATAGCCATCGACGGATATTCATCCACCGGCAAAAGCACGATGGCAAAGAAGCTGGCCCTTCAGGTGGGCTACCGCTATATTGATTCGGGCGCAATGTATCGTGCTGTGGCTCTTTACGCTCTTCGCCACGGAATGGCCGATACGGAGGGCCACGTGGATACAGGAAAACTTGCGGCTGCAATGCCTGACATACATATCGACTTCAGGGTGATGCCCGGTGGGCAGCACACTCTGCTCAACGGCGAGGACGTGGAGCAGGAGATAAGGTCGATGACGGTGTCGCAGGCCGTTTCGCCTGTGGCGGCTGTCCCAGCGGTCCGACACGCGATGACCCGGCTGCAGCAGAGGATGGGGCGCGAGAAAGGAATAGTGATGGATGGCCGCGATATAGGCACCACGGTGTTTCCCGAGGCTGAGATGAAGGTGTTTGTCACCGCATCGGCCGAGACCCGTGCGCGCCGGCGTTTCGACGAGCTTAAGGCCAAAAACATGAATGCAAGCTACGAGGAGGTGCTTGCCAATCTGCGCGAGCGCGACCATATCGACGAGACGCGTGCCGAGAGCCCTCTGCGTAAGGCTGCCGACGCGGTGACGCTCGATAATTCCAATATGTCGCTCGAAGAGCAGGACGCCTTCATGCTCCGGATTTTCAACGAACGGACAAGATGAAGCCCACGGTAGAGATCGATCAGGGCTCCGGATTCTGTTTCGGAGTGGTCACGGCAATACGCAAGGCTGAGGAGGTGCTCGACCGGGAGGGCCGGCTGTATTGTTTGGGCGACATCGTCCACAACAGCGCCGAGGTGGAGCGGCTGCGCCGTAGGGGACTGGTCACGATCACCCATGAAGAAATGGAGGGATTGCACGGGGTCAAGGTGTTGCTGCGCGCACATGGCGAGCCTCCTGCCACTTATGAGCTGGCACGACGCAACGACATAGAGATCATTGATGCCACCTGTCCGGTGGTGCTCCGTCTGCAGAGCCGCGTGAAGCAGGCTTCCGAGACTGACGCCGACCGTCCGCAGATTGTGATTTATGGCAAGAACGGACATGCGGAGGTCAACGGCCTTGTCGGTCAGACCCGCGGCGAGGCGATCGTCGTTGAGGATGTGTCAGGGCTTGACGAGGTGGATTTCAACCGCCCGGTGGCCCTGTATTCGCAGACTACCAAATCGCCCGAAGGGTTGCGTCATATGGTAGGGGAAATAGAGCGGCGCAAGGCGCCCGGCGTCAGCTTCAGACACTTTGATACGATATGCCGGCAGGTGGCCGGGCGTGTCGAAGGTTTGAGGCAGTTTGCGGCAGCCCACGATGTGGTGCTGTTCGTGAGCGGTGCCAAAAGCTCCAACGGCAAGGTGCTTTGCGGCGAATGCCGCGAGGTGAATCCTCGCACTCATCTGGTGAGCGGCCCCGATGCCGTGGAGGCGGAGTGGCTGCGGGGAGCATCGTCGATAGGTATATGCGGCGCCACATCGACACCACGCTGGCTTATGGAAGAGGTGCGCGACCGTGCGCAGGAACTCGCCGATGAATGATTTTGTAGCGATAGATTTCGAGACGGCAAATGCCGAGCCCACAAGCATCTGTGCCGTAGGGGCTGTAAAGGTGGAGGGCGGAATGATCACCGATCGGTTCTACTGTCTTGTAAAGCCGGAGCCCGACTATTATATAAGGCGTTTCACCGAGCAGATCCATGGGATAGGCCCGTCAGATACCGAGGATGCTCCCGGATTCTGGAGAATATGGCCTGATCTGTGCGAATTTATAGGACGTCTGCCCCTTGTGGCGCACAACAAGCGGTTCGACGAACGGTGTCTGCGCGCCACGTGCCGCTGCTACGGCATAGATTATCCCGATTACGACTTTTACTGTACTCTCGAGAAAGCCCGGCGTACGATACCCCGCACGCTGTGCGCTTCATTCAGTCTGCCGTCGCTCGCAGGATTCCTCGGCATACCGTTCGACAATCACCACAATGCTCTTGCCGACGCCGAGGCGTGCGCCAAAATAGCGATTGCGCTGCTTTGAAGGGTCGTTTTCAGTCGGTCATTCCAGACCGTATTCCTTGATCTTGCGGTAGAGAGTGCGCTCGGAGATATTGAGCTCCTTGGCGGTGGCTTTGCGGCGTCCGCCGTTGTTTTCAAGCGACCGCCGGATAGTCTCGCGCTCGGTGTCCTCAAGTGTCAGCGCCGGCTGAGAGGGCGAGGCTGTAGGAGTGGCCGACGTGATGTCATCAGCCGTTATGTCTTCCACATGATTCGCCTGCTGGACCGGCTTGTAGTGGACGAGCGACAAAGGCATATCCAGCACTTCCGATGCCGGAGTGTCGATGGGTTTTGTCGACGGCTGATGCTTCTCAATCTCGGCGCGGAGCGAATCGATCTCCTTCTGCATGCGGAAGATCATGTTGAATATGGCTTCGCGCTCGCGGTCATAGGTGTGCGACGAGGATGATGCGAGCACCGGAGTGTATACGGATCCTCCGGCCGGGAGGTACTGCTCCACGTCGGCAGCGGTCACATCCTGTCCGGCATCGAAGAGGGCTGTCTGTTCCACGACGTTCTTGAGCTGGCGCACATTTCCGGGCCAGCGGTAGCGGAGCATCAGGCTGCGGGCTTCGTCGGAGAACGTCACTGCCGGCATGCGGTAGCGCTCGGCGAAGTCGGAGGCGAATTTGCGTGCGAGAAGCATTATGTCGTTGCCGCGCTCCCGCAGCGGAGGCACAACGATGTTTACGGTCGACAGGCGGTAGTAAAGATCCTCGCGGAAACGTCCTTCCTCAACGGCCTTGAGCATGTCGACATTGGTGGCGGCCACCACGCGGATGTTGGTTTTCTGTACCGTCGAGGAGCCTACCTTGATGAATTCGCCGCTCTCAAGCACGCGCAGCAGGCGTGCCTGCGTGGTAAGCGGCAGCTCGGCCACTTCGTCGAGGAATATCGTGCCGCCGTCGGCCTCCTCGAAGTAGCCTTTGCGTGAACCTATTGCTCCGGTGAAAGCACCTTTCTCATGGCCGAAAAGCTCGGAGTCGATGGTGCCTTCAGGTATGGCGCCGCAGTTGACGGCGATGTAGCGCGCATGTTTCCGGGCGCTGAAAGCGTGAATGATCTTCGGGAAAAATTCTTTTCCCGAGCCGCTCTCGCCGGTGACGAGTACCGACAGATCGATAGGTGCCACCTGCACCGCGCGGCTGATCGCAGCCGTCAGGGCGGGGGCGTTGCCGATGATGCCGAATCTCATTTTGGCCTGCTGCACTTCAGCAGGGATTTCGGGAGGCATGGATATCTTCACGGTCGGTTTTATGTCGTAGGGTTCAGGAATTTGCACGCGAGGCAGCACGCTTGCGGTCGAGCTCGTCGAGAAGTATCTTGCGCAGACGTATATGGTTGGGGGTCACCTCCACATATTCATCCTCCTTGATGTATTCGAGCGCCTCCTCAAGGCTGAACACTACCGGCGGGACGATACGGGCCTTGTCGTCGGCTCCCGATGCGCGCATGTTGGTCAGCTTCTTGGATTTGGTGACATTGACCACTATGTCGTTGTCCTTGGCGTTCTCGCCCACGACCTGTCCGGCGTAGACCTCTTCCTGAGGGAAGATGAAGAAGCGACCGCGATCCTGGAGCTTGTCGATGGCATAGGCGTAGGCCGTGCCGGCCTCCATTGCTATGAGCGAACCGTTTGTGCGGCGCTCGATGTCGCCTTTCCATGGCTGGTATTCCAGGAAGCGGTGGGCCATGATGGCTTCGCCGGCCGATGCGGTCAGCACGTTGTTGCGAAGGCCTATGATGCCGCGTGAGGGTATGTTGAATTCGAGGTGTATGCGGTCGTTTTGAGTGGCCATCGACACGAGGTCGCCCTTGCGGCGGGTGACCATGTCGATCATCTTGGAGGAGTATTCCTCGGGCACGTTGATGGTCAGCAGCTCCACGGGCTCGCATTTGCGGCCGTCGATCTCCTTGACGATCACCTGCGGCTGCCCGACCTGAAGCTCATAGCCTTCGCGGCGCATGGTCTCGATCAGCACCGACAGATGGAGCACGCCGCGACCGAATACGGTCCAGACGTCCTCATGGTCGGCTTTCTTTACACGCAGGGCCAGATTGCGGTCGAGCTCGCGGGTGAGGCGTTCGCCTATATGGCGTGATGTGACGTATTTACCGTCGCGGCCGAAGAAGGGGCTGTCGTTGATGGTGAACGTCATCGACATGGTAGGTTCGTCGATGGCGATGCGGGGGAGAGCCTCCGGGGTTTCAGCGTCGGCTATTGTGTCGCCGATCTCGAATCCTTCGATGCCCACGAGGGCGCAAATGTCGCCGCTCTTGACGCTCTGCACTTTCTTGCGCCCCATGCCTTCAAACACGTGGAGCTCCTTGATGCGCTGCTTCACGACCGAACCGTCCTTCTTGCAGAGAGCTATCTGCATGCCTTCGCGGAGCTCTCCGCGGTGCACGCGGCCGATGGCTATGCGGCCTACGTAGCTCGAGAAGTCGAGCGATGTGACGAGCATCTGGGCCGGTCCCTCGATAGTGGTCGGGGCCGGAATATACTTGATGATGGCGTCGAGCACCGGCGTGATGTTGTCGGTGGGCTTCTGCCAGTCGTCGCTCATCCATCCCTGCTTGGCTGAGCCGTAGACGGTGGGGAAGTCGAGCTGGTCCTCAGTGGCGTCGAGATTGCACATCAGGTCAAACACCATTTCCTGCACCTCCTCGGGACGGCAGTTGGGCTTGTCGACCTTGTTGATCACTACCACAGGCTTCAGTCCGAGTTGTATGGCTTTCTGAAGCACGAAGCGGGTCTGCGGCATCGGGCCCTCGAAAGCGTCGACGAGAAGCAGACAGCCGTCGGCCATGTTGAGCACACGCTCCACTTCGCCGCCGAAGTCGGCGTGGCCCGGAGTGTCGATGATGTTGATCTTATAATCCTTGTAAATTACCGAGACGTTTTTCGAGAGAATCGTGATTCCGCGTTCACGCTCAAGGTCGTTGTTGTCGAGGATCAGCTCTCCGGATTGTTTGGCGTTGTCGCGCAGAATGTTGCCGGCGAGGATCATTTTATCGACGAGCGTGGTCTTGCCGTGGTCCACGTGTGCAATAATTGCGATATTGCGTAGTTTTTGCATGTGAATAGATTTTGTGGTGCAAAGGTAACAATTTCTCCGGAAAATGTACTAAATTTGTTGGCTTCTTAAAAAAGTTAAAGATCATGAAACCCACCTTCAACGTTCGGGAACAAAGCGAGATTTACATCGGTCCCACGGCCGACATCCTCTCCGGGGTGCTGCCTGAGGGGCGCGTGATCGTCGTTTCCGACGCTACGATCGACCGCCTTTACCATCCGCTGCTGGCGCCGTACGACACGGTGCTCATCGGTGCGGGCGAAAGCATAAAGACCCTGCAGACCGTGGAATCCATCTACCGGCGTTTCATCGAGCTGGGCGCGGACCGCTCCACGTTCGTGCTCGCCGTCGGAGGCGGCATCGTGACCGACGTGGCGGGGTTCGCCGCGGCGACTTACATGCGCGGACTGTCGTTCGGATTCGTCTCGACCACCCTGCTGGGGCAGGTGGACGCCAGCGTGGGCGGCAAGAACGGCGTGAATGTGGACGGGTACAAGAATATGGCCGGAACCTTCAAACAGCCGCGCTTCGTGATCTGCGATCCCGAAATGCTGCGCACGCTCTCCGACCGGGAGTTCCGTGCGGGGCTTGCCGAGGTCGTCAAGGCGGCCGTCATCGCCGACGCCGATCTTTTCACCCGGATCGAAAACGTCTCTTTCGAGGCCCTGCGCACCGATACCGACCTGCTTACGGACGCTATTTCCGCCGCGGTCCGCGTCAAGGCCGATATTGTCGAACGCGACGAGCACGAGACGGGCGACCGCCGCAAGCTCAACTTGGGGCATACGCTGGCCCACGCCATCGAGAAGTGCTCGAACCGGATGAATCACGGCGAAGCGGTGGCCGTCGGCACGGCCCTGATCGCCGCCGCCGCGGTGAAGCTGGGCGTCCTGCAGCCTGCCGACCGCGACCGGATCGTGAACGTGCTGGAGAAGCTGGGTTTCGACCTCACGCCGCCGGTCGATGTGAAACGTCTGCTCAAAGAGGTGGGCAAGGACAAGAAGAGCGAGGACGGCATGCTGCGCATCGTGCTGCCCGTAGGGATCGGCGATTGCGAGGTGCGTCCGATGCCGATTGCCGATTTCGCCGCGCTCTTTGCGTAGGGCATACGACGCATATCCATAAAAAGAAAGGCCCCGCTCAACGGCGGGGTCTTTTCTATATACTACTTATCGTTAAATCTCGGTCATGGTCCTCAGCTTCTCGATGTAGGCGTCCCAGTCCGTGATGGGCTGTCGGGCTACGCCCGATTCGATCGCGGCGCGTGCCACGGCGGGCGTCACGGTGCAGAGCAGACGCGGATCGAGCGGCTTGGGAATGAGGTAGCCGCGGCCGAATTCCAGTTTGCCCAGCGCATAGGCGCGCAGCACCATGCTCGGTACAGGCTCCTGCGCCAGTTCGGCCAAGGCGCGTGCCGCGGCGAGCTTCATCGCTTCGTTGATCTTCGTGGCCCGCACGTCGAGCGCCCCGCGGAAAATGTAGGGGAAGCCCAGCACGTTGTTTACCTGATTGGGGTAGTCGGAGCGGCCCGTCGCAAAGATGATGTCGGGACGCGAAACGACTGCTTTGTCGTAGGCGATCTCCGGATCGGGATTGGCCAGCGCCATGACGATCGGATTGGTCGCCATCGTGCGCAGCATTTCGGGAGTCAGCACGTCGGCCTTGGATACGCCGAGGAATACGTCGGCGTCGTGTATGGCTTCGGCGAGGGTGGTGATGCGGCGGGAGGTGGCGAATTCGCGTTTTATCTCGTTGATATCCGTGCGGTAGGTGGTGACCACGCCCTGACTGTCGCAGAAAATCATGTTTTCGCGGCGGACGCCGACGGCGATGAAGAGCCGCGCGCAGGCGATGGCCGCCGCACCGGCGCCGTTCACTACGACGCGGAGTTTGTCGAGCGCTTTGCCGGCGATTTTCGCCGCATTGAGCAGCGCGGCCGTCGAAATCACGGCCGTGCCGTGCTGGTCGTCGTGCATCACGGGAATGTCCAGCTCTTCGCTCAGCCTCCGGTCGATTTCGAAGCACTCCGGAGCCTTGATGTCTTCGAGGTTGA
>CALHWU010000058.1 GCA_938039795.1 uncultured Muribaculaceae bacterium | reverse complement strand
AGAAACTCGTGGCTGAGGGAGCCGGTGCTGTGTCGGTGGCTGCGGCGATGTTCGACAAGGTGCCTATCAAGGGCAAGAAGGTGGTGTGCCTGGTGAGCGGCGGCAATATCGACGTCACTTCGCTCAATCGTGTCATCACTCGCGGACTGGTGAAGAGCGGCCGCGATGCTACGATAGCCATCGACCTCTCCGACAAGCCGGGACAGCTCTCGAAGGTGTGCAGCATTATCGGTGAGCATGGAGCCAATATCCTGTCGGTGCAGCATGAGCGCAATTCGAGCCATACGCAGATCAACGGCTGTACGCTCCGCGTGGAGATGGAGACCCGCAACCTGCAGCATATCTCCGATATCAAGAAGGCTCTGCGTGAGAATGGCTTCGATGTGAAGAAGTGAGGCTTCGAATCTACATTTAAGGAAAAACAGATGAAAATCCGTCAACTGTTCGTGGCGGCGTCACTCGCTGTGGCGGTTGCCGCGAATGCCGGACAGCCGAAATACGTGTTCTACATGATCGGCGACGGCATGGGAATGGGAGCGGTGTCGGCTGCCCAGGGGTTCCTCAGGGCTACCGAGGGCGAAGGGGCAAAGCTCGAAGTGATGCAGATGCCTGTCGCGTCGATGGCGCTGACATATTCGGCATCGTCGCCTGTCACCGATTCGGCGGCCGCCGGTACGGCGCTTGCCACCGGACACAAGACGCGCAACGGCATGCTCGGCATGGACGCCGATACTATGGCTGTTCAGTCGATAGCTGCGCTACTGCATGACAATGGTTTCGGAGTCGGACTCGTCACTACTGTGGCTCCCGATGATGCCACTCCCGGTGCTTTCTATGCCCATGTCCCCAGGCGCAGCATGTATTATGAGGTGGGCCGCGACGCTGCGGCTTCGGGCTTCGAGTTTATTGGCGGAGCCAATCTCAGGGGAGCCAAGGGTACCGATCTTCTCGCAAAGCTTGCCGAGGCGGGGGTGGATGTGGTGCGTGGCCGCGAGGCGGCTTCGAAATCGTCATCGCGCCGGGTGCTCATGCTCAACACTGATTCGGTCAAGAAAAACAATGTCGGCTATGCCATAGATTCTATACCTGGGGTACTGACCCTGGCGGATCTTACTGAGGCGTGTATTGAGCACCTGCAGCGCGTAAGTCCCGACGGTTTCTTCATGATGGTAGAGGGTGGCACCATTGACCATGCGGCCCATTCCAACGATGCGGCTACAGTGGTGATGCAGATGGTTGATTTCGACAGAACGATCGGACGCGTGCGCCGTTTCGCGAGTGAGCATCCTGGTGAAGTGCTTATCGTGGTGACTGCCGACCATGAGACCGGAGGAATGGGCTTGGCTTCGACAAGACATCACTATGACCAGAAGCTCGATATCCTGCGCTGTCAGCGCATGTCGAAGGATGCTTTCGCTGAATGGACTTCATCGATCATCCGTGCGGGCAATGCGCCGACATGGGATGATATGAAAAAAGAACTGGCATCGCGCGTAGGACTTTTCGGGGCCGTAGAGGTTGCCGAGGCCGACGAGAAAGCACTTGCCGATCTGTATGAGACCACGCTGTCGCATATGGGTGGCGAGAAAAAGGCCACGCTCTACAGCAGTTTCGACCGTTTTACCGACAGTGTCTACAATCTGATGAGCGCTTTGTCGGGCATAGGCTGGACTACCGGTGACCATTCGGGAGCTGTGGTGCCGGTGTTTGCCGAAGGTGTCGGTCAGGAACTCTTCGCTCCGGCCCAGAACAATATCGAGATTCCTGAAAAAATCATGAAGGCCGTGGGTCTCCAGCTCTGATGACAGGAATCCGTCAACTGTTACCGCTTGCGGTTGTCATGGCGGTCGGTGCTTGTGCCGACCGCCATGAGCATATCGGCGTCATTTATGAAGGCGACGGCTTTGCGGTGGGGCTGACGGAGATCAGAGAGTCTGACGGAAGGATATGGCAGCCAGAACTGCCCGACAGCGGCAGTGCGGTGTTCCGATCGGCTTCGCCGTTGATTGATGCCGTCTTTGCAGATGGCGTGAAAGCGCTCGGCGCGATGTTTGCATGCGATTCGGGGAACGTCGGCTTGTCGGCCGATATAGCAGTCGCCTCCGGAGGCGCGATGATTGATCCTGACGGCGCTGCTGCCATGCTCCGACGCCAGGCGGGTATCGCGGATTTCGGGGACAGTCCTCTTTCGGGCGGTTCGCTTTATTGGATCCCGGCAGCATGGCACGCTTTCTGCGCCAACGGTGATACGATTTGGCTGCGTGAGGCATATGAAGTGTCACGGAGGATGCTGTCGAAGACTCTTGAGGTAGGATGGGATCCTTATCTTGGATTGTTGCGCGGCCAGTCGCCTGCATGGCGAGCGGGCAGGCCTCCGTTCTATCCACGCTGGGCCGATGCCGGGCGTAGGTTTGAGTCGGTGACTTTGGGCGGCAATGTGGCGCTTTTCGCTGCGATAAATGCTCTTGAGCGGATGCGTGGTGTCGTGACTGCCGATACGGAGTGTCCGGCTGTCGGTGCCCGATATCTGCAGCGACGTATCAACGCGATGCTCTGGGATCCCGGTAAGGGAAGCTACAGCGCTTATCTCTACGGTGGCCCGCTCATGGATATGCAGGCTCCCTTGGCCGACAATATCGGTCAGGCTATTGCTGTGTTAAGCCGTGTCGCTACCGTTGAAATGTCGTCATCCGTATTGTCACGTGCCATATATGTCGGGGCATGCGTCCCTGATCTTTATCCTCTGATGGCCGGAATGCGTGCCGAGGCGGCTTTCGCCAATGCTCCGATGCTGCAGATGCTTTGGGGTGCCTCCTCGGCTCTCTGTTATCACGAGGATGCGTTGAGGGCTGCGATAGCGTCACTGTGCCGGATGTTCGCTTCCGATCCGGAAAGTGATGCGTCGGCCTGGCTCGCGTTGCTCGTCATTAAAAGCATAATGGGTGTCGACGTCGGATCGGGCACGATGGAATTTCATCCATTGGTGCCACAATGTCTCGGAGGTGAAATGTCGGTAAGAGGTCTCCGTTACGGCGACGCTGTCGTTGATGTTAACATCAGAGGTTTCGGCAGCCGTATAGCGCGTTTTGAGATCGACGGGGAGCCGACATCGGAGTATTGTATTCAGTCATCGGTGACAGGCCGACACCGGGTGGATATACAGCTGGCCAACAATTCAATGTCGGAAGAGCCTCTGACGGAAGGAGATCTCCGGTGGCTTCCTCCTACGCCCGAAGTGACGTGGCATACACAGTCATCTGGGCGCATAGCCGATTATTCCGGCTCGCTTGATTATAGTCTGGTGACCGACGGGCTGCCCGACCTCCGCTTGTCATCGTCCAATGTGTCGGTAGGTGAACCGGACGCTGTGGATGTCGTAGGGGTCGTAGCCACTGGCAGCGACGGTTTGTCGGGTTTCTGTTCCGATACACGTCTCAGGGCGCCTCGTGGCGCTGTCAGCCGATACGAGGTAGAGGATTATTGTAAGCCTGGGACTGACCTCGTACGCGATCGCAGGGCATCACAGCGTTATGTGGAGTCGGGGGCGAGAGGAAGAAAAATAAAAGACATATCCATCACCTTGTCTGAATTGCAGTCGGTTGACTGCATCATCGACGTAGGATACGCCAATGGCAACGGTCAGGCGGGCGATGCCGCGGCGACAGCTTTGCGACGAGTCACCGTTAACGGAGTGGATGCCGGCATCGTCGTAATGCCTCCGAGAGGTAAAGGCTGGTGGCTCTCCACAGGTTATTCTTCAGGAGTCAGGGCACGTCTGCGACAGGGTGTGAACGATATTTCCGTGTCGGTTGTTGATTTTTATGGAGATCCGGCAGCGTCGGATGTGGTGCTTGTCGACAATATACGTGTGATCCGTCTGACAGTAAAGAACTGAACGTTGTGAAAACAATAGGCATACTTAGTGATACACATTCAAAATGGGATCCGCGTTATGTGGCCCATTTTGCCGACTGCGACGAGGTGTGGCATGCCGGAGATATTGGCGACATTGGGCTGCTTGAGCAGTTGCGTGCGTCGTTTCCCGTGGTGAGGGCGGTCTGCGGTAATGTCGATTCAGGAGAGGTGCGCAGGGAGTGTCCGGAGCTGCTCGAATTCACTGTAGAGGGTGTCAGGGTATTGCTTACCCATATCGGCGGCTATCCGGGTCGGTATCGTCCGGGTATGAAGAAGCTGTTGGCCGAGGACGGTATTAAGCTCATGGTATGCGGTCATTCGCATATTCTCAAGGTGATGCCTGATCCGGAACTCGGATTGCTGCATGTCAATCCCGGGGCGGCAGGCGAACAGGGCTGGCAGCGGGAGCGGACGCTTGTGAGGTTGACTATCGACGACGGAGGGATATCCGGCCTTGATGTGATCACTCTCGGCCGTCGCTGACGTGCCGCCTGTTTTTGTCGTAACAAATTCAATATCTTCATATGATTATGAAAAAAATATTATTGGCAGCCGCGCTATGCGCTTTGCTCGCGGGTTGCAAGACCAACGAGGCGAATTATCGTCAGGCTTATGAAGTGGCAAAACAGAAATTTGAGAACGCCGATACGGTAAGTGCCGGTTCACATAAGCTGGAACGGTATGCTCAGCCTCATGTCTCTGTGGTCGGCTCTGACACGATTAAGGTACTCACTGAGCCGTTGAGTGCGGTAAGCGGTGAAGGACTGACGTCGTCGCAGATCCGACGCTATAATGTGGTGGCGGGACGCTTCAGGCAGATTTTCAATGCGAGGCAGATGCGTCAGCGCCTTATAGCATCGGGATATGGGGCGACGGCTATACTTGCTTCGCCGATGCCGTTATATTACGTCGTGACGATCTCTACCGATACCGTGGCGGATGCAGTGGAGGAGATACACAGGCTTGAGTCGGACACTACACTGAGATTCCGGGCGCCATTGCCTTTTGTGCTGTCCCCGCGATGAAATCTTGTCCCGATGATTTGATAATTGTAAGGCGCCGTGTCAACCGTCAGTGGTGACGCAGCGCCTTACAATGTTTGGGGAAATGTGTGCGTTATGTCATAGCGGCATAGATATCAGATCTCCTTGAAATGCGAACGGTCTACACCGCATATCGGGCAGACGAAATCGTCAGGCAATCCGTCGTAGGATTCCGCTGTGTAGCCGCAGATATCGCATTTGTATGTACGGGATGATGTTTGGGACGCTTCAGGGAATGTCTCTTTCTGATATGTCGGAGCGTTTTTCGGAGCGCTTCCTTTGATCACCTCATGATAGTAGGCATATGTCATCGGACGCCCCTCGCCGTCATGTGAGGCTATAAGTCGCCCGATAACCAGCATGTGGGTGCCGCAGTCGATAAAATCGAATGCGTCCAGGATCAGGCGTCCGCAGAACTTGCCGTTCACAGCAGGAGTCCCGTCAAGATCGGTATATCCGAAGTCGGAATATTTGTCGGTGTCTCTGCCGGAGTAAAACCCGAATTTCCCTATGATAGAGGGATCTGTATCCTCGGCAATAATGGAGAGGCACAGCCGCGGATTCTTCCTTATGGCATCAAGCGTGAAATTGTTTTTGTTCAGCGAGATCGCCAGAACGGGGTTCTCATTCGTAACCTGGAAACAGGTGTTGATGATACAGCCAACGGGCCTGCCGTCGGCATAGCAGCCTACGACATAAAGCCCGTAGGTGATTTTCTGAAGAGCATTAAGGCCCATGGCGCCGTATCAGTAGTTTTTGGCTTCGAGTTCGAAGAAGCTGCGCGAATGCTTGCAGACAGGGCAGATTTCTGGAGCTTTTTTACCCACTACGATATGTCCGCAGTTGCGGCAGATCCATATCATGTCGCCGTCGCGGGAGAAGACGATGCCGTCCTCGATGTTTTTGAGCAGACGGCGGTAGCGCTCTTCGTGATGACGCTCAATAGCTGCCACTGCACGGAAACGGAAAGCGATTTCGGGGAAACCCTCTTCTTCGGCTTCATCAGCCATGCGCGAATACATGTCGGTCCATTCGAAATTCTCGCCCTCTGCTGCATCGCGGAGATTGTCCATCGTATCGGAAATTTCGCCGCCGTTGAGAAGTTTGAACCAGAGTTTGGCATGCTCTTTCTCGTTGTGTGCCGTCTCTTCGAATATGGCTGCTATCTGCTCATAGCCGTCCTTGCGTGCCTTTGACGCGAAGTAGGTGTATTTGTTGCGGGCCATTGATTCGCCAGCAAATGCCTCCTGGAGGTTTTTCTCAGTCTTTGTTCCTTTTAAGTCTTTCATAATTTGTTTATTGTTTGTTTGGTTATTGAATGTCAGTTGAGCCGCTTGTTGCATTCCGGGCACAAGCCTTTGAAGAATACGTTGACGTTGTCGCATACAAAGCCGTCATTGACTGTCAGTGCCGACATGTCGAGCGTGATATCGAATATTCTGTGGCACTGGCGGCACATGAAGTGGCCGTGAGGAATACGGTGAGCATCGTCGTATCTGGTGGAGTCCGACGCGATGTCGATGTCGTTGACAAGGCCTTTTTCGACAAACAGTTTCAGACAACTGAACACCGTGGTGCGCGACAGCATCGGATTGTCGGTGACAAGATGTGAGTAAACTTCATCGGCCGTGGGATGACTTTTACAGGATGTGATGTACTCCAGTATTGTCAGTCTCTGCATCGAGGGGCGGATGCCTGCCTCGGTTAGCATTGAATGAAGTTTATACCGGTTGCTGTCTGTCATCTGAATTTATTATCGATTTGTATTGAGTACAAAATTATATCAGATATATCATATTTGCAAATACCCGGCACTCTATTTAACAATTATTATATGACGGGCCGGTTTTGGTAACTACTCACCTATAGTAAAGGCACATTGATATGGCTGGTCTATCAGACCAAC
>CALHWU010000057.1 GCA_938039795.1 uncultured Muribaculaceae bacterium | reverse complement strand
CTGCTGCAGAGCGTCGAGGCCGACGACATCAAGGTAGTCCGATCTATCTCGAACCTCGGACGCCTGCTCTCGATCGGAGAGCTCGACGAAATCTACAGCGCCCGCTTCAACCATCTCGACGAAGCGGCATATTTCGAAATCATCTACCGGAAGACGGCATCGCTGTTTGTGGCATGCGTAGAGGTCGGAGCCTATGGCGCCGGGGTCGATGACGACCGTCTCGACACGCTGCGCGAGTTCGCCCGTCTGCTCGGTCTCTGCTTTCAGATCAAAGACGACGTATTCGACTATTTCTCCGATGAAAAAATCGGGAAACCAACCGGCAATGACATACGCGAAGGGAAAATAACCCTACCCCTGCTGCATGCCCTCACAACCACATCGGGCGAGCGTACCGACCGCATGACCGCACTGGCGTGTCGCGAAAGCCTCAACCCCTCCGAAGTGTCGGAACTGATTGAGTTCGCCATCGAAAACGGCGGCATCGACTATGCCTATGCCACAATGAACCGGCTGCGCAACGAAGCCGCCGCCCTTCTTGAACGCTTCCCCGACAGCGACGCACGCCGCGCCATGCTGGCCCTGATCGACTTCATCATCGTGCGCGAGCACTGACCATCACGCATTTCCCACAAGTTTTTTGATAAAAAATCACAAAAAAAGATATTGGATATTTGGCGGTTCCGACAAATTATCCTACTTTTGTGTTAATTATATAGCTGTTGCGAGCAACTTTATAAGCACTTTATCAACAAGGTCTGCAACAGCCGTAAATATTCTTTTCATTTGCTCGAAGAGGGAAAATTTTTAACTACCAAAATAATATCCGTAACTTTTAAAAACAATTCAGTCGAAGCGCAGGGCCGATAGTTTGCCGCGAGGCAGCGGGCCGTTTGCAACCGATTTTATTTGCTACAATCATGGAAGCTAACGAAGCTAAAAAACCAAAACGTCCGAGAATCGGACAACCTGTGGGTCTTAGCGACAACACGCCCCACACAACCGACAACAACAATTACGAGAATCATTCGTTTAACTCCGGCGAAAACCGGGCGGCATCAGCCGACGGCGAGCATCAGGGAGGGTATCAGCAACACGACCGCCCCTATCAGCGTCAGGGCGGCTATCAGCAGCGCCAAGGCGGTTATCAGCAACGTAACGGCAGTTACAACAACCGTCAGGGTGGCTACAACAATCAGGGCAACCGCTTCCAGAAAGGACCCGTGCGTCAGGGCAAGAGCTTCACTCCGCGTCCCAAACGCATCGAATATGAGCTGCCGCTTCCCGATCCCGATGAAAAGATCCGCCTGAACAAGTTCATGGCCAACGCCGGAATCTGCTCGCGCCGCGAAGCCGATGAATTCATCCAGCAGGGTCTGGTGAAGGTCAACGGCAACGTTGTCACCGAACTCGGCACCAAGATCACCCACTCCGACACCGTGGAATACGACGGCAAGGTAGTGACCATGGAGCACAAGTGCTACATCCTTCTCAACAAGCCGAAAGACTGCGTCACGACATCTGACGATCCTAACGGACGCCTGACGGTGATGGATATCGTCAAAGGCGCATGCGAGGAGCGCATCTACCCGGTAGGTCGCCTCGACCGCAACACCACCGGCGTGCTTCTGCTCACCAACGACGGCGACCTCGCCTCGAAGCTCACCCACCCGAAGTATGTCAAGAAGAAGATCTACCACGTGTGGACCGACAAGGACATCTCCGAGGACGACATGCAGCGCATAGCAGACGGCATCGAACTCGACGACGGCCCCATCCACGCCGACGCCATATCCTACGCAACAGAGACCGACCGCAATCAGGCCGGCATTGAGATCCACTCGGGCCGCAACCGCATAGTGCGCCGCATCTTCGAGAGCCTCGGCTACCACGTCACGAAGCTCGACCGCGTGTATTTCGCCGGACTGACCAAAAAGAACCTGCCGCGCGGACGCTGGCGCTACCTGACACAGGAGGAAGTCAACTTCCTGAAGATGGGCTCGTTTGAATAAACCACGCGGATTAAACACCGATCCGCTCTACAACATCACATCAAGCGACGAAACAAAAATGAAACGCATCAAGATAACCGACCTCTACGATCCCGGAATGATCGGCAAGGAGGTCGACGTGATGGGCTGGGTGCGCACCCGCCGAGGCAACAAGCACGTGCAGTTCGTGGCCCTCAACGACGGCTCCACCATACGCTCCGTGCAGATAGTCTTCGACATGACTCTCTTCTCCGACGACGACCTGCGCCCCGTCACCACCGGCTCGGCCATCCACGTCAAAGGCCTGCTCGTAGAGTCGCAGGGCCGCGGACAGAGCTGCGAGATACAGGCGCAGACGCTCGAAGTATTCGGCACCGCCGACCCCGCCACCTATCCGCTGCAGAAGAAGGGCCATTCGCTCGAATTCCTGCGTGAGATAGCCCATCTGCGCCCCCGCACCAACACTTTCGGCGCCGTGCTGCGCATACGCTCGGCTCTGGCCTTCGCCATCCACAAATTCTTCCAGGAACGCGGCTTCTACTACCTCAACACGCCGCTCATCACGGCCTCCGACTGCGAGGGCGCGGGAGCGATGTTCCAGGTGACGACGCTCGACATCGCCAATCCGCCGCGCGACGAGGAGGGACGGGTAGACTATACCGCCGACTTCTTCGGCAAGCCGACCGCGCTCACCGTCAGCGGCCAGCTCGAAGGCGAACTCGGAGCCACGGCTCTCGGAGCGATCTACACGTTCGGACCGACATTCCGTGCCGAGAACTCCAACACCCCGCGCCATCTGTCGGAATTCTGGATGATCGAGCCCGAGGTGGCCTTCATCGACATCGCCGACAACATGGACCTGGCCGAGGACTTCATCAAATACTGCATCTCCTATGCTCTCGACCGCTGCAAGGACGATATAGCCTTCCTCAGCCAGATGTACGACCCCGAGCTCGAAGAGCGCCTGCGCTCGATCGTCGGCTCGCAGTTCGTGCGCCTGACCTATACCGAGGGCGTTAAGATCCTCCAGGAGTCGGGCCACAAGTTCGAGTTCCCCGTATCGTGGGGCATCGATCTGCAGAGCGAGCATGAGCGCTACCTCGTGGAGGAGCACTTCAAGTGCCCGGTCATTCTGACCGACTATCCCAAGGAGATCAAGGCCTTCTACATGAAGCTCAACGACGACGGACGCACCGTGCGCGCCATGGACGTGCTCTTCCCGAAGATCGGCGAGATCATCGGCGGCTCGGAGCGCGAGGCATCCTACGACAAGCTGCTGCAGCGCATCGAGGAGCTCCACATACCGATGAAGGACATGTGGTGGTATCTCGACACGCGCCGCTACGGCACAGTGCCCCACGCCGGATTCGGTCTCGGATTCGAACGCCTGGTGCTCTTCGTCACCGGCATGACCAACATCCGCGACGTCATCCCCTTCCCGCGCACGCCCAACAACGCCGAGTTCTGACCGGCGCCACGACGGCGCGCATAGCCTCAACGACGCAAAAGCCTCATAAATCCCCCGCGATCCCACCTACGGATTTATGAGGCTTTCGCGCCTTTTACAGGCGTCAGGCCTGCTCATTCCTCCTCCACACACAGCCAATCACTCTACAACACCAAAAAACACAATTCTCTCACAATGCCCGACACTTCAATCCTCGCATTCGCATTTCTATGCCTGACATCGTTCTTCACGCTCACCAATCCGCTCGGAACGATGCCCGTATTCCTCACCATGACGCAGGACATGACTGACCTTCAGCGCCGCGCCATAGTACGCCGCGCCACAATAATATCATTCGTCACGCTTCTGGTATTCACTATGCTCGGGCAGTTTCTCTTCAAGTTTTTCGGCATCTCGACCAACGGTTTCCGCATCGCGGCCGGCATAGTCATACTCAAGATCGGCTACGACATGCTGCAGGCCCGGGTGTCGCACACCAAACTCAAAGACGAAGAGATAAAGACTTACGCCAACGATATCTCCGTCACTCCGCTTGCCATACCGCTCCTCTGCGGCCCCGGCGCCATAGCCAACGGCATCATGCTCATGGACACGGCCGACACATGGGCGCTGAAAGGAGTGCTCATCGGCTCGATAGCCTTCATATATACGCTCACCTACTTCATCCTGCGCGCATCGACGCGCCTCGTCAGAGTGATCGGCGAGACAGGCAACAACGTGATGATGCGCCTCATGGGACTACTCCTGATGGTGATCGCCGTGGAGTGCTTCGTGGCGGGTCTGAAACCGATCGTCATCAGCACCATCCAGGCCGCCGCCGGATCATAATGAAAATTTTTCGGACCGCCTGTGTAACGATTTACGTCCGGACTGCGTCATATATATATATAACCGGGGCTTCAAGCGGGGCCCGCAACCGATCGACTATTTATTTTCATTCCGTAATCCCCCCTAAAACCAGTCATGCACAGCATTTTAAGGACTGTATTAATCAGTCTGACGGTGATTCTCGCCGCTCTTCCGGCCTCGGCCGATCTCAAGAAGTTCATGCTCATAGGCTATGTCTACGACCGTGAATGGAATTCAGTGGATTCCTGCGAGGTAGAGATCTACAAAGACGACACCGTGAAAGTCAATTTCAAACTTCTGACAGGCAACGACGCCACCAAAACTCTGTCGGGCAATCAGCTCCGTGCCCTCGTCCATTCAGGCATCGGCAACTACCGCGTGTCGCTCTACAAGGAGGGATACGCTCCGGCCACGACCACATTCCGTATCGGATCAGTCAGCGAAAACACAAAGTACCTCCGCACCCTGAGGATGGAAAAGGAGCTCAACCGCACTCTCGACGAGGTGACCGTCACCGGCACCCGCGTCAAGATGGTCATGAAAGGCGACACGGTGGTGTTTGACGCCGCGGCCTTCCAGCTCGGCGAAGGCTCGATGCTCGACGCCCTCGTGCGTCAGCTCCCGGGCGCCACGATCTCGGCCGACGGCGTCATCGAGGTCAACGGCCGCAAGATCAACGAGCTACTGGTCAACGGCAAGGACTTCTTCAAGGGCGACCCCAAAGTAGCGCTGCAGAACCTCCCGGCCTACACGGTCAAGAACCTCAAGGTCTACGACAAGGCCGACGACGACGCCTATCTGACCCACTCCGACGCCAACGCCGACAAACTTGAGGACGAACAGAACCTCGTGATGGACGTACAGCTCAAAAAGGAATATATAAAGGGCTGGATGGCCAACGCCGAAGCCGGCTACGGCACCCGCGACCGCTATATGGGGCGCCTTTTCGGTCTCGGCTATACCGACAAGCTGCGAATATCGGTGTTCGGCAACATCAACAACACCGGCAACTCCTCGATGGCCGGCGACAATGGCCAGTGGTGGGAGCGCACGTCGGAAAACGGCATCAACCGCGTGGCCATGGGCGGCATCGACTACAGCTACAAGAACGGCGAGGAGACCGAGCTCTCCGGCAACGTCAATTTCCGTCACAACGACATCCGCGAGCATGAACTGTCATCTATCACCCGCTTCTATCCTTCGGGCGACCTATACCGCCGCGGCGAACTTCGCCGACGCAACAAAGGCTTCACCCTCCGCACCAACCACGATCTCAACTTCCGCTTCAAATCATTCAGTTTCACGATCGATCCGTCGGTCACATGGGACCGCAACAAAGTCCGCTCGACCGATCTGACTGCCACATTCGACAAGGATCCGATAGAGAATTTCCGCGGCGAGGCCATCGACTCGGTGTTCTTCTCGCGCACGCCGACCCTCAACGATTTCCGCCGCCAGCTGCTGACGAGCCTGCAGAGCATGTCGGTCAACAACCCTGAGAACTTCCACGGCCGCATCAACACCTGGACCACCATACGCCCCGCATCATGGAAAGGGGTAGTCAGAGTAAACATCATAGCCGACATGGAGCGTAATAGCGTCGATACACGTACGCTCTACGACCAGGCAATCGGAGCAGCCAACCCCAGCGCCGCCGACCCGCTCAAACGCGACACCTACACCACCTCGGCCGTCCGCAGAAACGCCGCACAGGCCAACGTACAATACTCACGCGACTACACTACTTTCGGCGAGAAACGCACCACCAAGTTCAACTGGTTTGCCCGCGGAATCTACGACTTCACCTACAACAACAGTGATTTCGACACCTATTCGGCCGACCGCCTGCCCGATCCGATCGAACCGCCGTCGTTGCACCGGCCTGAATATCTTATCGCCGACCTTATCAACTCGCCCTATACTCGTCAGACCACGAGCTCGCCACGCCTGCAGGGTGGTATCAGCTACAGCAATTCTCCGACAGCCCCGGGCGACTCCACGCTCAACCCGTCGTTCAACATGGGCCTGAACCTCGGCTACTTCCACTATATAGAGCACTACGACTTCGAAAAACCAGGCATCACCGAGCAGCACCTCAAGCGTACCAACGACTGGCTGCTTCCCTCGATGTACCTCGGATTCTCATCGCAAAACAAAGTACGCTCCATAAGCGTGAGCCTCAACTACATGATGTCGCACACGGCGCCTCTCTTCAGCTACCTCGTCGACAACCGCAACTCATCCGACCCGATGAACGTGGTGCTCGGCAACCCCGATGGCCTTCGCAACTCACTCGTACACAACGTATATTTCTATGCCGTGCGCTATTCCCGCGGCAAACACCGCACCATCCTGCAGTTCAACGGAGGATGGACAGTGCGCACCTCGTCAATCTCCATGGCCCAGACCTATAATCCGGCCACCGGAGTGACAGTTAGCAGACCCGAAAACATATCCGGCAACTGGAACACATACGGTTACCTGTATTTCAGCACCCAGTTCAACGACAGCTTCAGCATCAACGGCTCTCTCATGGCCAACGGAGCGAACTCCACCGACTATGTGGCCGTCGACTCGAAGCCGGTGAGAAGCTCCGTATTCAACACCTCCGTCAACCCGCGCGCCTTTCTCAACTACACATTCAAAGGAGGCTCGATAATAGGAGTAGGATTCGGTACTACCATCGAAAACCAGCACTCCGAGCGCGAAGGCTTCAACAACCGCACAAGCTACGCCTACAATCCGTCGCTGCGGCTGCTGCTGAAGCTTCCGGCCCAGATCGACCTCAACACGCAGTTCAACCCCTACTTCCGCCGAGGATATGAGAACAAGGAGATGAACACCACAGAATACATCTGGAACGCCACCGTCAGCAAGACATTCGCCAAGAGCGGCTTCACACTCAAACTCGCCGCCTACGACATACTCGGCTCGGCCAAGCACGTCTACACCTCCGTCAACGCGCAGGGACGCACCGAAACATGGCGCAACTGCCTGCCCCGCTACGTAATGCTATCGGCCATCTACCGCTTCGATATGAAGAAACGCTGACTCCACGCCGCGCATCCTTAGCCTCACTAAACGCATCTTCCCGGAAAATATCGCCCGACGCGGCGTTTATTCCGGGAAGAATTGTTATATTTGCATAAATACTACCATAACCAGAAAACGACAAGTAACATGACCAATATACTGACAGGCCTTGTGAAACGCCAGGCGATAAAATATGGCGACCGCGAGGCTCTCGCAAGCCTTCACGGCGACGAGTGGGTTTCAATCAGCTGGCGACAGTTTGACACCGACACCGACACTGTGGCCGCAGCGCTGCTTGCTCTCGGAGTGGCCCCAGGCGACCGCATAGGCATCTTCTCTGCCAACCGCGAGGAGATGCTCGCCGTCGACTTCGCCGCGTTCGCCATAAGGGCCGTCCCGGTATCCATCTACTCCACCAGTTCCCGGGAACAGGTGAAATACATCGTCGACGACGCTTCGATACGCCTGCTTTTCGTAGGTTCGAAGGAACAATACGAGCTTGCGCGAAAGCTGCTCCCGCCGGCCACCGGGCTCAATGTAATAGTGACGTTCGACCATGTTGATATCGAACCGTCCGACACCGCTTCGATGACTTTCAGCCAGTTCATGGAGCTCGGGAAAGCCTCCGCGGCAGAATATCTGCCCGAGGCAGCGAGACGCACACGCGAAGCGCTACCCGAAGATATCGCAACGATAATCTATACATCCGGCACCACCGGAGAATCCAAAGGAGCCGTACTCCCCCACTCCTGCTTCACGGCCGCGATAGAGATACACCGCGAGAGGCTCGACATGCTCAGCGAACGCGACTCCTCGGTCTGTTTCCTGCCGCTGTGCCACATCTTCGAGCGGGCATGGACATATTTCTGCCTTTACAGCGGCATACCGGTGTCGATCAACAACGATCCTCACCGCATACAGCAGACACTGCGCGAACGTCGGCCCACATGCATGTGCTCCGTGCCGCGCTTCTGGGAAAAGGTCTACACCGTGATCGAGAGCAAGATGGCCGAAATGAACCCGCTGCGTCGTTTCATAGCCCGGCGCGCCCAGAAAGTCGGACGCCGCCGCAATCTCGACTACGCGCGTCTGGGACTGCGCGCCCCCTGGCTGCTGGAGATGCGCTACAAGTTCTATGACCGGATCGTGTTCACGCCGCTGCAGAGAGTGATAGGAGTGGAGCGTGGCAACATATTCCCCACGGCCGGCGCCCCCCTCTCGCCCACCATCACCGAATTCTTCCACTGCTGCGGCATCAACGTGCTGATAGGCTACGGATTGTCGGAGACCACTGCCACTGTGTCGTGTTTTCCCCGCATAGGCTATGAGATAGGCACTGTCGGCACCCCGATACCACGCGTACAGGTGAAGATCGGCCCCGACGACGAGATACTGGTCAAAGGGCCCACGATCATGAGCGGATATTACCGCAAGCCCGAGGCTACGGCAGAGGCATTCACAGCCGACGGATGGTTCCGTACAGGCGACGCAGGACGCATCGACGCCACCGGTGCCATAATACTGACCGACCGTCTGAAAGACCTCTTCAAGACATCAAACGGCAAATATATCGCGCCTCAGGCCATCGAGAGCCGGCTGGGCGAGGACAAATACATAGAGCAGGTGACCGTAATCGGCGACCGCCGCAAGTTTGTCAGCGCCCTGATAGTGCCCGATTTCGCTGAGCTTCGCCGCTACGCCGACGCCCACGGTATCGACTCCGACGACAACGCCGCCCTCGTTGCCGATCCGCGCATACAGGAGCTATATGAGCTGCGGCTCGCCCGACTGCTGGCCGACTTCGCTCCCTTCGAGCAGATCAAACGCTTCACCCTTCTGCCCAAGCCGTTCACCATGGAGAGCGGCGAACTGACCAATACCCTGAAAATCAAGCGGCGCGCCGTCACCGAACGCTACGCCGAAGAAATTGAACGGATGTATGTTTGACGCTTCGGCCGATTTTCACTATTTTTGCATTCATGATTACACAGGAACAACTTAAGGAAACCGCCGAGCGCACAGAGGCGCTCCGCCGATATCTCGACATAGACTCCAAGAAGATAGAAGTAGAAGAGGAGGAACTGCGCACCCACGTACCCGACTTCTGGGAACACCCCAAGGAAGCCCAGGCCCAGATGAAGAAGATAAAGGATCTGCAGGCATGGATCGAGGGCTACGCCGAAGTGGCCGACGCAGTCGACGAACTGTCGATAGCTTTCGAATTCGTAAAGGACGGCGACATGGAGGAATCGGAACTCGATGCCCTCTACGCATCCACCATAGAAAAGATCGAACGCCTCGAACTGCGCAACATGCTTCGCCGCGAGGAGGACAAGCTCGGCGTCGTGCTGAAGATCAACTCGGGGGCCGGAGGCACCGAGAGCCAGGACTGGGCTCAGATGCTCATGCGCATGTATCTGCGATGGTGCGAGGCCCACGGCTACAAGACCTCGATGGCCAACCTGCTCGAAGGCGACGAGGCCGGCATAAAGTCATGCACCATCAACGTGGAGGGCGACTTCGCCTACGGCTATCTCAAGAGCGAGAACGGAGTGCACCGCCTCGTGCGCGTGTCGCCCTACAACGCCCAGGGCAAGCGCATGACATCGTTTGCCTCCGTATTCGTCACCCCGCTCGTCGACGATACCATCGAGGTGCGCGTCGATCCGGCCCTGCTTTCATGGGACACCTTCCGAAGCGGCGGCGCCGGCGGACAGAACGTCAACAAGGTGGAGTCGGGCGTGCGTCTGCGCTACCAGTTCACCGATCCCTATACGGGCGAAAAGGAGGAGATCCTTATCGAGAACACCGAGACCCGCGACCAGCCCAAGAACAAGGAGAACGCCATGCGACAGCTCCGCTCCATACTCTACGATAAGGAGCTCCAGCACCGCATGCAGGAGCAGGCCAAGATCGAGGCCGGCAAGATGAAGATCGAATGGGGCTCGCAGATACGCAGCTACGTGTTCGACGACCGCCGCGTCAAGGATCACCGCACCGGCTATCAGACATCCGACGTCGGAGGAGTGATGGACGGCGATCTCGACGGATTCATCAAAGCCTATCTGATGGAATTCGCCGCCACCGAACAGAACTGATCCCATAAACACTCTTCATACACTCTCTGCAATGCTCTTCCTCTACCGCGTATATCAGATCTGCGTGATGCTGCCGCTTATGCTGGTGGCCACGGTGCTTACAGCCCTCACGGCCATCGTCGGTGCCTCATTCGGGGCCGGACGCTGGGCCGGGTATTACCCCGAAGTCGTATGGAGCCGGCTGATGTGCTGGCTCGCCTTCGTCAGAGTGCGCGTCAATGGCCGCGGCAACATCGACCCCTCGCAGAGCTACATTTTCGTCGCCAACCATCAGGGAGCATATGATATTTTCACGATCTACGGCTGGCTCGGCCACCAGTTCCGCTGGATGATGAAGCAGGAGCTCCGCCGCATACCTCTCGTCGGCTATGCCTGCGAGCGCATAGAGCAGATCTACGTCGACCGTTCATCGCCCTCGTCGCTGCGCCACACAATGGAGCGCGCCGAGCGTCTGCTCCGTTCCGGCCTGTCGGTAGTAGTCTTTCCCGAAGGAGCCCGCACATGGGACGGTAAAGTCCGTTCCTTCAAGCGCGGCGCATTCCTTCTGGCCGAAGAGTTCCACCTGCCGGTAGTGCCCCTGACTATCGACGGCGCATTCCGCGTAATGCCACGTTTCAAGAAATTTCCCGCGCCCGGCACCATCACCCTTACCATCCATCCGGCCATCAATCCTCCGGCCGACGGCTCGCCCTACTCTCTCCCCGACCTCATGGCGCGCTGCCGCGCCACCATCGAGTCATCCCTCTCAGCCTGACTGACATTGTCGGAGCTATCCGAATAATCTGAATAATCGGAGCAAACGTAACAATCCACTGCAATAAAACAACGGCGCAACGCCCTCCGTCACCGGATCCAAGCGTTGCGCCGCCTTTATCAATATGCATCAGGCATGGCGCCGATATATCTCATTTTCAATGCAGTAACATTATTCCAATCTATTTCAGCAGGCGCAGGGCTCTGTCGAGCGCCTTATCGGCCGGGACGGCAACATCGGGCAACGCTCCGTGGATGTCGTTTTCATCCGCATTCATCTGCCAGAAGCGTTTATATGAAATCGTGCAGGGGATCCCTGATATAGGGGCGCTCCAGGTGAGTATGTCTCCATAGCACACATTCATGCCTCCGGTCTCTTCCCCTATAGTTTTACCCGCACCCGCTTCCTTGAATGCCCAAGCGAAGCTCGAAGCCGATGAAAACGTATTGTGTGAGGTCAGCAACACCACTTCGCCGTCGAAATGACCGTTATCGGCATCATACGGTCTGATGTAATATTCATCCTGAGTAGTTGAGAAGTCTATCCTCGGGCAACCGTCGTAGCGGCCTGTCATCCTCGCAGTCATCGGGGATATTTTCACAAGGGATTTGCTGAACTGTATGAATGGCTTGCGGGCAATATATCTGAGCAGAACGTCGCCTACCTGTGAGTTGCCACCTCCGTTGTTGCGGACATCTATGATGAGTTTTCTGATGCCGCGTGACCGCAAGTCGGCAAACATAGAATCGCACAGATTCTTCATACCGGCAGGATTGACACACTGGTTGAACTCCATTACAGCTATCTTGCCATTGCCTCGTATGCTGTAGCTGTAAGGCTCACGCCGGCCAGCCTGACCGGCCGAGGATCTGACTCTGGCTTTCAGCTGCTCCCAGTCGACCGCCGGCAACAGAGCTGTCTGCTCCTTCTTGCTTCCCGGAGCCACGTACTTGACACTGTAGTGCTCCTTGCCGCCGTAAAGCATCTCGAACAGGGCTGAGAAAGAATAGTTGATACGGCTTATCTTGAAGTGCCTGCGTTCGCCGCTCACGAACGGGAGCATTGCGTCAAGAATATCCGATGCCGGGATATCGTTAATGGAAAGAATCTTTGATCCTGCAGGGATTATTGAGTCGAGTGAGCTCCGGGCAGTCAGGCTCATGTCGATTTCAGGCATGACCGACAAGGGCAGACGTTTCAGCTCCTTTGTGAATAGATCATTGTAAGGAAATCCAAGACATGTATGGCCGTCGCCGATCATACTCACCAGCGGGGCGGCTATGCGGTAAAGATCTATTGTAGTCAGCGAGTCAGGCAGACTGTGTTTCGCATCATTAAACGCTGTCAGAAGTTTTTCCTGTCCGACTACCGAATAGATGTCGGGATGTATCTGGCTCAAGGCATACTTCAGTGCGTCGAGATCGAACGATGCCTGCTCACGGCTGAGCCTGACAGATCCATCCTGGCGACGAAGACGCACGGGAGGATTCTCGTAAAGCACTTCCGGAATCCTTACCACCCGCGTGACTGCCGTATCGCCCGAAGCCGTGACCACGACGAAATCAGCCGACTGATATATATCGAGCCCGGTAATATTGATCGTGTCAATATCGGAGATAAAAGTGACTGTGCGGGCCGAGGATTCAAGTGAATCCACCGCTATCTGCGGGTTTACAACCCAGGCATAGGAATGTCGGCGCCCGTCGTGGCGTATTTCAAGCCACTCCCGGCCTGTGCGAAGCGTCGGAACAGCCGCCGAGGCGGTAATAGCGGCCACGGAGGCCAATGTCAATAGAATCTGTTTTCTCATGATTGTATCATATTATGGTGAATGATTGTGCAAATATAGTCATTGTTTCCCATGACGACGGCATGCGCCACAGAAAAAAACATTCATGATAAAACATTACTGCCCGGCGCGGCGGCGAGTGTCAGGTGCGGGTGCCGATCCAGGTCCATTTGTGCCAGAGGGTTTCGAGCGGGCCCTGGCGGTGACGGGAGAGCCACCAGCGGGAGAAACGGATCTGCAGGATGAATGTGGCTATGCCGACGAGCAGGCTGAGGGTGTAGCCGCAATAACGCGCGAGAAACAGTCCGAACGGGAAGTAAACGAAAGCTCCAATGATCGACTGCGAGATATAGTTGGTCAGACTCATACGGCCGTAGGAGCGCAACGAGGCGGTAAGGCGCGCGAACCGCTCGCTGTTGTAGAGCAGTATGAACGATGAAGTCAGCACAAACGTGAACGCCAGTTTCTGCCACATGTCGAAGGCTGTGCCGGCAGTCTGCCGGGTGAGGGGGCTGCCGTCGGCCATGATAAGGTCATGAAGCGCGTAAAGCGGGGCAAAAGCCACTGCCGAGACTATCAGTATGCGGATCCACCGCCGGTTGTTGGCCGGCGACTGCACGAAAAGCCCGCGGCGCCCGAGATATAGTCCAGCGAGAAAAAGTCCGGCGGTCTGGAAAAACCGTCCGGCATTGACGGCCCACAGCAGGCTTGCCTTCTGTCCGAGGGTGATATTACCGGCAATGAATTTCCAGAAATTGCCTTCGCGGGTATAGTCGGCCACTTCGGCATACATGGCCCCGACGTTCAGATCGGGGAGCGTGTGCGACGGGTGTATGGCCCCGTATATGCAGTGGGTCCATTCGACAGGCTGAAGAAGGAAAAACACCGACGCTGCGAGGATCGCCGTGTCGCTCCAGTTGCGAGCTACAAACAGCACAAGACTGATGCAGACAAACAGCAGCAGCACGTCGCCGGCAGGGAAGAAGGCAGCGTTGAGCGTTGCGAAACCGGCAAGGAGGAGTATGCGCCATAGGAAGCGGTAGCCGAAATCCTTCCCCTTGACCCTCTGGTTGTGCGACTGGATATAGAACGTAAATCCGAAAAGGAGAGCGAATATGGCGTAGGCTTTGCCGGCAAACAGGGCGAAGACGGCGCTGAACACGCCCTTGTCGATGACAGCGAGCCACGAAGGATCGTCGGGATATACGGGGAAGATGAAGTGTTCGAGATTGTGCACAAGCAGTATGGCAAGCACTGCGAATCCCCTGAGGGCGTCGACTGATTCGATTCGTGATGATGGTCGGAGTATCGTACTCATGTTAAAAGATTATCATTAAGGGTGGATATATGCGCGCGCCGCTCCATGGCGATAAGACGCCGCTTGGCTTCGACGCCGCCGGCATAGCCTGTCAGCGATCCGTCAGAACCGGTCACCCGGTGGCACGGCACGATTATGGATATGGCGTTGGCTCCGCATGCCGCCGCCACAGCCCTGACAGCCGACGGGCGCCCGACAGCGGCGGCGAGCTCCCGGTAGCTGACAGTCGAGGCAAAGGGGATGGAGCAGAGGCGTTGCCAAACCGTCAGCTGCAGATCGGTGCCTCCCATTGCCAGCGACAGCTGAAAACGCTCCCTGGCGCCTGAGAAATATTCGTCAAGCTGGCGACGCGCCCTGTCTATGACAGCCGCGTCGCCCTCTTCCATCCGGGCCTCAAGGCGACGGCGGAGCCGCTGCTCTACGATCGCGCGCGGACGGATGCCGTCGTCGCTCCAGTCACAAAGGCATATGCGTTCTCCCAGAGCGCCGATTACAAGACGTCCCAGCGGACTGTCGTATGGCGATGTGACTATAGTTTCCATTGCTTCGTGTCAATAAAAAAATCATCGGGCGGAGACTCTGACAGGCGTCGGAGCCTCCGCTCGATGTTTTATCATCTGCTTTTTAGGGCTGAGCGCTGCAGCACTCGCGCCCGGAGCTGGGGTACAGACTTATTTCTTCTTGCGGTTGCCGTAGCGGCTCATGAACTTGTCGACGCGGCCGGCTGTGTCGACGAGCTTCTGCTTGCCGGTGAAGAAGGGGTGAGAGGAGCTTGTGATCTCAAGCTTCACGAGAGGATAGGTCTTGCCCTCTACCTCGATGGTCTCCTTTGCGGCGATAGTTGAGCGTGTGATGAAGATTTCATCATTCGACATATCTTTGAACACAACTTCGCGATAGTTGGAAGGATGGATGTCTTTTTTCATTGTTGTTATGCTGTTAATCGATTAATCCGTTATAAATCGCGCTGGTAAGGCGCAAATTCTGTAATGGCGGTGCAAAGTTAGGCATTTTTTCACAATCCGCCAATATTTTGCGAAGTTTGAACCGCATATTTGCGGCCGAAGGGCCTGAATGGCCTCCTCCGCGGCGCGTCAGAGCATTGCGAGAGCTTTCTTTATGGCCATCTCTACCTTGATCTGCGGATCGGCTTCGAACAGCTTGCGGAGAGCCTTCTGGGCAGCCGGCCGGGGGAATCCGAGCATTACGAGAGCCGCCAGAGCCTCTTCGAACGTCTCGCTCATGGCCGGAGCGGCGATTGCCGCCAGAGCCACATCGCCCGCGGGCTTGATCTTGTCGCGCAGATCCACTACGATGCGCTGCGCAGTCTTGGCGCCGATGCCCTTGACGGCCTTGAGGCGCGTGTGGTCGCCGGCGATAATCACGGCGGCGAGCTCCGGAGCGGGGATCGACGAAAGTATCATCCGCGCCGTGTTGGCCCCGACGCCGCTCACTCCTATCAGCTCGCGGAACAGTTCGCGCTCCTGACGGCTGACGAAGCCATAGAGCTGATAGGCATCCTCCCTTATGGCCTCATGCACGAGAAGATGGGCCTCCTTCTTGTCCTGCAGCTCGGTATAGGCCGTCAGCGTGATGGCGAGGAGATAGCCCACGCCGTGGCAGTCGACCACGGCGTAGGCAGGTGTCAGTTCGGCCAGCTGGCCGTGAATGTATTCAATCATCAGTCGGCGAGGTCTACAGCGTAATACATTTTCTTACCGGTGGGATACACTCCGGTGATGAACATCACCTTGTCGTAGCCGTCGTCGCTTTTCATGATGGCGTTGTAGATCTTCTCCACATCCTCCGGCGAGCTTACGCGGCCGTTGTTGATGTCGGATATGATGAAGCCCTCGCGGATGCCGGCGCGCTTGAACCGTCCGTCGGCAGCGATCTCGCTCACCTGCACTCCGCTGCGAAGCTTGAGCGCGCGCAGCTTGTCCTCGCTGACTTTGGCGAACTTGGCGCCGAGCGCCTCTACTGTCGGGGCCTTGACGATGCGGGTGGAACCCTGGTTGTTGAGCATCGTCACCTCGAATTCCTTGCGGCTGCCGTCGCGGATGATGCTCAGGGTGGCCTTGTCGCCCGGGCTCAGTCGGCTGATCTGCTCCATGAACTGCGCCCTGTTGTGGACGGCTGTGCCGTTTATGGCCACAATGACGTCGTTGGGCTTTACGCCGGCGGTCATCGCTGCCCCGCCTTCGGTCACCTCTTCCACTACCACGCCGTCGTTGATGCCCTTGAAGCCCTTCTCCTTGATGATCTCGGGAGTGAGCTCACGGTATGCGATGCCGAGCACAGCCCTCTGCACAGTGCCGTATTTCTTGAGGTCGGTGACCACCTTGACCATGATCGAGGTGGGGATGGCGAAAGAGTAGCCGGCATAGTTGCCGGTCTGGGAGTAAATGGCGGCATTGATGCCGATCAGCTCCCCTTTGAGATTGACGAGCGCGCCGCCGGAGTTGCCTGGATTGACGGCGGCGTCGGTCTGTATATACGACTCTATGGTCATTCGTCCCTGACGGCTGTCGGAGATCGCACGGGCCTTGGCGCTCACGATGCCGGCCGTGACAGTCGACGTGAATCCGAACGGATTGCCCACGGCCAGCACCCATTCGCCTATGAGAAGATTGTCGGAATTGCCTACGGGAATGACATGAAGGCTGTCGGCCTCAATCTTGATAAGGGCGAGGTCGGTGGTGGGATCGGTGCCGACGACTGTGGCGTCGTATGTGCGGTTGTCATTGAGAGTCACCTCCAGCCGCTCGGCCCCTTCTATCACGTGGTTGTTGGTGACGATATGTCCGTCGCTGCTGATTATCACGCCCGATCCGAGTCCCATCGGCTGCTCCTTAGGCTGCTGCTGAGGCTGCTCCTGCTGTCTGCGGCGGGGAGTGCCGAAGAAAAATTCAAGAAACGGATCATCAAACATGCTGCCCTGCTGGGCGGCGCGCTGCCTCATGGTGACGTAGCTCTTGATGCTGACCACGCCGTTGATGGTCGATTCGGCCGCCGAAGTGAAGTCGGTCTCGAGGGCCGCTGTCTGGGCCACATTAAGGAATTTGCCGCCAGCCGCAGTGCGCCCGGCCTGTGACATGTCGGTGTCAGTCTGTCTGAACAGGTTGTTTTCCGAAGCCTTGAAGGCTCCCACGGTGATGACGGAGCTTGCTATCGCCACTCCGCATGCTGTCAGGAGAGTCTTTGTGAGATTGTTCATATTCCTGTGTCTATTAGTCTGTGGTTATGCGGACATCTGGTTGGAATGTCCGCGTCATGAATGGTTGGTTTATGTACTGTGACGGCAAAAATAGTGCTAAATTTAATGTAGAATATTCTCTGGCGTATTTTTTAATGCGATTTAATAAAACCGACGCCTGATTTTATGAATTTTATTCTATGGATGTAAAAAAGTCTGACAGAAATGCAGTAATTTTGCTGACATGACCTACCGATTGTTATCCCCTGCGCTTTATTTCCGCGTTTTCATGTATCTGACAGTGTCGGCTGTTCTCGCGGCCGGTCTCAGCGGCTGCGGCTCCTCGCGCCATGCCACAGCCCGGCGTGGAGGCGCTCAAAGCGTCCATGTGACCAAAGGAGGAGGAGCGGCCACCGGCTCCCAGCGTATCGAGGTGTCGGGCTCGCTGCCTGATGCCACACGGCGCCTGCTTGAGGAAGCACGCCGCTGGATGGGCACAGCATACCGCTATGGCGGCAACAGCCGCAGCGGAGTAGACTGCTCTGGCCTTACGTCGCAGATTTTTGTCAACGCGCTTCAGATCAAGCTGCCGCGCAGTTCCGCCCAGCAAAGCGATTATTGCCGCAGGATCGACCGGTCAGACCTCATGGAGGGCGATCTGGTGTTTTTCCGCACAGGGTCAAAGGGTGTCAGCCATGTCGGCATGTATGTGGGCGACGGCCGGATCATACACTCCTCTACGAGCCGCGGAGTGATCCTCAGTTCGCTCGACGAAGACTATTACAGGCGCACCTATCACTCCTCGGGACGCGTTGAAAGGTATTATGCCATGATCGACGGCAAGAAGAAAAAAGAGAAAAAACATAGGAAAGAGAAGTCCGGACAAGAGACGAAACGACGGCTCGACGAGTCGCCGGTCAGCGTTCCCGCCGAGGATCTCGACCGTCTGCTTGCCGGAAACCGGCCCAAGAACAGCGATGTGAAGCGCGACGTTTCAGCCGCGGCCCAGTCCGGGTCAGACAACAGAAAGATCATCGCCGCAGCCGTGGCTGACGGCGTGAAATCCGACAGCAAGGATCAGACTTCGGCACGCAAGGCCCTGGAGAAAAAGCGTCGTGTGCTTGAAGAGATCATCGACCAGAAAGTCGACTCCGTGATATCCGATTATTTTGACTGATATATGCCAGTATTTGCCGATCACACATTGCCGGCTGTCGAAGCCCTCGCGGACGAGGGAGTGGAAATTCTTCCGATCGCAGATGCTCCCTCCGAAGCCCTGCGGATAGGGCTGCTCAATCTAATGCCGCTCAAGGAAATGGCCGAAACAGATATGCTTCGGGTGCTCTCGGCTACCGATCTGCCCGTAGCGTTCAGCCTTATTTCACTGCGCACACACGTGCCGCGCCACACCTCAGCCGAACACATGGCCGCGCACTACACCCCCTACAGCGCAGGCATGGAGCGGAGCCTCGACGGATTCATCATCAACGGGGCGCCACTGGAACGTGTAGCCTTCACAGATGTCAGCTACTGGCCCGAGATAACTATGATCTTCGACTCTTTGCGGCGCAGCCACACCCCGTCGCTCTTCATCTGCTGGGCGGCTTTCGCGGCGATGTACCATCATTACGGAGTCGACAAGACACTGCTCGAAAACAAAATCTCAGGAGTTTTTCCCCACCGGGTGATAGGCGCAGGCAACAGGCTTACGACGGGATTTGACGACGAGTTCTATGTACCCAACAGCCGGTTTATCACCTGGCGTCAGGCCGATCTGCAGCCGGCCGTCGCCGAGGGAGTCAGGATTATATCGGACAACCCCCTATCGGGAGTATACATGGCCACGGCATTCAATGACCGGGAGGTGTATATCACCGGACATTCGGAGTATGCGCCCCTTACACTCGATTTCGAGTACCGGCGCGACACAGAACGGGGCATGAACCCGTCGGTGCCTGTCAATTACTATCGCGACGATTGTCCGGAAAAAGGGCCTGTGGTGAAATGGAGAGCCCACTCACGCCTTCTGTTCGCCAACTGGATCAGCCGCGTCGTGGCTCCCGGCCGGAAGAGCCGCTGAGCTGTCGGAGGCCATGGCCGCGAGTTCGCGCCACACTCGCTCGTCGGGCACAGGCGCCTCTATGACGAGCCGTTTTTTCGACACCGGATGTACAAACTCCACCCGACGGGCCAGCAATGATATGCTTCCGTCGGGATTGCTGCGCCGGTCGCCGTATTTCAGATCCCCTCTGACCGGGCACCCTATCGATGAGAGCATCACCCGGATCTGATGCTTGCGCCCCGTCTCAAGATTCACCTCAAGCAGACTGGCATGGTCGCCCTGCGCTATCTGCCGGTAGGACAACGCCGAATACTTCGCCCCGTCCTTGGGAGATGACGACAGATACGACTTGTTGTTGCGCTCCACACTTGTGATATAGCCCTCCAGACGTGATTCCGACTGCGCCGGGCGGCAGCGGGTCAATGCCCAGTAAGTCTTGCGGATCTCACCCTGACGGAGCATATCGTTGAGGCGCGCGAGAGCCTTGGAAGTCTTTGCAAACAACACCACTCCGCCCACCGGACGGTCGAGGCGATGAACAACGCCGCAGAACACGTTGCCCGGTTTGCCGTATTTTTCCTTGATATAGCGGCGCACCATCTCCACCAGCGGCTCGTCGCCGGTCTTGTCGCCCTGCACTATCTCACCCGGCCGCTTGTTGACCGCTATTATATGGTTATCCTCGTAGATTACTTCCATTATTGCGTGTTTTCCGCAGCCCGATGGCCGCGGGATGTCCTAATTTCTGCAAAGTTAAGCAGAAATCACTGGATTTCTATTGCTGTGGAATCAAAAAAGCATCAGGCATCATCAATGCGGGGGCTCCCCGTGCCGGCTCGCGGCGGACAGCCCCCGATGGCAGGGAGTGAGAGAGATGCGGGTCAGTAGGCGACGGCAGGTGCAAGTTCCTTGGCCTGCGCTATCATCTTTTTAAGTTCATGCACGGTGGGGATGCGTCCGCAGAGATTTCGCTCTGCGTTGACCTCTTCGAGCTTGGCGTGGAGGTTGGAGGGCACGCGGTGACGGAACTCCTTTACCGTGTCGACTCCCGCCGCCTCAAGAAGTTCGGCAAACTGTCCGGCTACGCCTTTGATCCTGAAAAGATCGGCATGATTTACCCACCGCATGATCAGCTTGGGGCTGATCCCGGTCTCTTCGGCCAGCTTGGCGCGGCCTTCGGGGGTCTTGCCTTTTTCAAGAAGCTGCTCGGTAGTGTCGACGCCGGCGGCTCCGAGTTTGGCCTCATAAAGCTCGCCTATTCCCTCGATTTCAATAATTTTGTATGCCATAATGTTGAGGATTTTGGTTGTAGAATTACAACGCGCGATGCGGATCTACGGTTCAGCAGCATGTAATCGTTTGGTGTTTTGTCGAATATGTGGCGTCATAAGACGCGATTTTATGTGGTTGTTAACGTCGGTTTGCAAAAATTTCACTACTTTTTCACATAGTTCCTCTGTCCCATAGAACCGCCATACTGTGAATGCAGAATAATCTCTGCCCGTCTACCGCCGGCTGTCGTTCGGCTTGCTCAACTCCACCCGTATCGAGGGGCATTACAGCTGGACGCAGTTCAGGCTGTCGGCCAACGTCGAATCTGTCAGGTGTTTCTCTGCGGGTGCCAATTTCGCCGTCGGCACTTTCGGATGCTCTTTCGGCTGGATGGCCAATGTCAAGGTGACAGGATTCAACATGTTCCTCGGCATGGATCATACGCTTGGCAAGCTCGCCAAACAGGGGCTCCCGCTTAGCTCCAACGCTGCGGTCAATCTCGGCATCAATTTCCCGTTCTGAACCGGTAGCTGCGCCATGTTCCGACCGCGCGGAAATATGCAGTATGAAAGCTTTTTTTGGTTTTTTAAGTACTTGTATGGGACTCGGGCGGGAAGTAATGCCTAACTTTGCATTTACTACCGTTTTGAACCATAAAACAATCCATATTTATCACTTAATACCAAATGAAAAAAATCAAGTATCTCGCCGTGGCGGCTCTCTGTGCCGTCATGGCTGCTTGTGGAAGCCGCAGCGAACAGACCGCTTCCTACAGTGTGATCCCATTGCCGCAGGAAGTGAAGGAGGGTGCCGGTGAAGGATTTCATCTCACCTCTTCGACCAAAATCGCTTATCCCGCAGGCAACGAGGCTCTTAAAAACGATGCCGAGCTCCTGGCCTCATATCTCAGGCAGATGACCGGCCATGAGCTGAAAGTCACCGACGCAGCCACGGAATCCGACGTCATCAGTCTCCGCGACGACCTCGGAAGCTCCAACCCCGAAGGATACGTGCTCACCGTCAGCCCGTCAGCCATCGAGATCAACGGCACTACGGCCGCCGGTACGTTCTACGGCATCCAGACTCTCCGCAAGTCGATACCGCAGGCCGAGGAGAGCAACGTGCTCTTCCCGCCCGTCACCATCACCGACGAGCCCCGCTTCGCATATCGCGGCGCCCATTTCGACGTGTCGCGCCACTTCTTCCCGGTCGACTCCGTGAAGAGCTTCATCGACATGCTGGCGCTTCACAATATCAATACACTCCACTGGCATCTCACCGACGACCAGGGCTGGCGTCTGGAGATCAAGAGCCGTCCGGGCCTGACAGAGCTCGGCTCGAAGCGCGGCGGCACGGTCATCGGCCACAATTCCGGCCAGTATGACTCGATCCCCGTGGAAGGCTTCTTCACCCAGGATGAGGCCCGCGACATCATCAAGTATGCCGCCGACCGCCATATCACCGTCATCCCCGAGATCGACCTTCCCGGCCACATGCTCGGCGCCCTCAAGGCTTATCCCAATCTGGGATGCACAGGCGGCCCGTATGAGGTGTGGCAGCAGTGGGGCGTGAGCGAGGACGTGCTCTGCGCCGGCAACGACTCCACCTACAAATTTATCGACGACGTTCTCACCGAAGTGGTGGATCTCTTCCCCTCGGAATACATACATGTGGGTGGCGACGAGTGCCCGAAGGTGCGCTGGGCAGCCTGTGAGAAGTGCCAGGCCAAGATCCGCGAGCTTGGTCTCAAGGCCGACGAGCACGGCTCGAAGGAGGAGAAGCTCCAGAGCCACGTGATACATCATGCCAGCGACTTCCTCGCTTCCAAGGGCCGCAAGATGATCGGCTGGGACGAGATACTCGAAGGCGGTCTGGCCCCCGGTGCCGTAGTCATGTCATGGCGTGGCGAAGAGGGCGGCAAGGAAGCTGCACGCCGCGGCCACGACGTCATCATGACCCCCAACTCCTACCTCTACTTCGACTACTATCAGACACTCGACCGCGAGAACGAGCCTATCGCTATCGGCGGATATCTCCCCGTGGAGCGCGTCTACAGCTATGAGCCTCTGCCAGCCGACCTCACCCCCGAGGAAGCTGCCCACATCAAGGGCGTCCAGGCCAACCTCTGGACGGAGTATATCCCCACATTCGCCCAGGCACAGTATATGGAGCTCCCCCGCATGGCCGCTCTCGCCGAGGTGCAGTGGAGCAAGGCTCCTAAGGACTACAAGGCATTCGCATCGCGCATGCCACAGATGATCGCGCAGTACGACGCCAACGGCTACAACTACGCCCGCCACATGTTCAATGTAGCCGGCACTCTCACCCCCGACAGCGTCAGCCACGCCATCATGCTTGAGCTCTCTACGGTCGACAACGCCCCCATCTACTACACCCTCGACGGCACCGAGCCCACCGAGGCCTCGACACGCTACGAGCAGCCCGTGAAGCTCGACAAGACCTCCGTCATCAAGGCCGTGACCATCCGCTCCAACGGTCCGAGCGCTGTCTACACCGACAGCGTGTCGTTCAATCTCGCCACCACCCATCCCGTGAAGCTCATCAACGAGCTCCATCCCCGCTACAAAGCCAAGGGAGGCATGACGCTTACCGACGGTAAGTTCGGCACCAGCGGCTACGGCAACGGCGACTGGGTAGGAATCGTCGGCAAGGATCTCGTGGCAGAGATCGACCTCGAGAGCGAGCAGACAGTGAAGGACGTGACCGTACGCACATGCGTGGCCACCGGCGACTGGGTGTTCGACGCCCGCAAGATGACTGTCGAAGTCAGCGCCGACGGCAAGAGCTTCACCAAGGTAGCCTCGGAGGAGTATCCCCGCATGACCGAGGGCCGCAACGCCATCGTAACCCACTCGCTCGCCTTTGATCCTGTCAATGCACGCTACGTAAGAGTAAGCCTGCAGCCCGAGACCTCTATGCCCGACTGGCATGCAGGAAAAGGCAAACCCGCTTTCATCTTCGTCGACGAGGTGGAGATCAACTGATCAGTAATCCATTCTCCCCACTAAAAAGGCGTTGTGTCGGAATCCCGGCGCAACGCCTTGACTTTTTCTCATCATACAATCATTCTTCCTGCTCGTAATAATACGAGTAGTCAATACCTTTCATAAAGGTGTCGCGGTCGTTTATCCTGTCAGTAAGAGCCGACCGAAGCAAATCTTTTATGGAAGTCGGGTCGGCAACGCTACGCGTCATGGCTTCGAGGTATTTACGTTTGTCAACGTGACTCCAGTCAATGCACTGTTGCAGATTTTTCTTCAACATGAGATCGAGCCAGATGCGGGTGGCGCGACCGTTGCCTTCTCTGAACGGATGGGCGACATTCATTTCAACATACTTATCAATGATGTTTTCGAACGAATCTTCCGGCATATGTTCAACATCTGCCAAGGTCTGACCCAGATATTGAGCCATCGCAAACTGAAACCCTGCCTTGGCTATATTGACAGTCCTGATCTGTCCGGCGAAATCATAAAGACCTCCGAAAAGATAAGCATGAATCTGCTGCAATCCTCTCACCGTGCCGACCTCGATACTGTCGATAAGGCTGCTCTCAAACAAAGCGTATGCCTTTGACCGGCTCTTGCCATCAATGCTCTCGTCGCTATTGGTGAACCATTCAATGAATCTGGATGCCTTATTGTTAGGAAAACTTTTAGCCAAGGCGATAACGCCGTCATTATCAAGCACGTCGGTAAGATAGCGTTTCCCATCAGAGGCACGCAGCTTCAGTTGGTTAGTGGCACTAACCAACTCGCTTTCCTCCTTGCGTAGTTTGGTTTTCAGGTATTTCCAGTAATTGCGATTCTTTGCATAATCATCTTGTGCGTTGAGCACACCGACTATATCAAGCACCGAGAACCACCACTTTGCTCCCGCCTCGTCCCAGACAGCCCGCACTTCGCGATCGTCAAAGAATCGTATCGATATTTTCTGTATCTCGCTCATGGCTCTTAATTATGGTTTAGACACCCTACACTGATGATGACATCGAGATTGTAAAACTTCAAGTTACGATTGACCTGACGTTCACCTTCGGTTTGAACTACCGAGAAATTCTCGGTAGTTGCCTCCTGAGTCAACTCACCTGTCTCATAGATGTTGTTCACCTGCACTCCTGATTCTTTCCCTTCAATCTGAAAGATCAGGAATTCCGCCGTACCATTCCGTATCTCAAACTTATTAGACATATCAACTAAAGTACGCCTAAATTACGAAATAATTTCTTTTTCAGCAAAAACAGCAAGAATCCGGGAAGCGGATCTTGTCTGACAAGATTCCCTTCCCGGATTCTTATTGCGGATCTATTCAGTCACCCGAGGAATTACGCGGGGACATATTTGCAGCGCACCGGCGACACGATCGCACCCTCTTTCTTGAGCTGTGCGAACACCTTGTCGACCACCTTCTTGTCGAGGCCGGTCAGTTCGGCCACCTTGCCCGCGTTGAGCGGCTCGCCAGCCTTGCGCATGGCTGCCAGAATCGTTTCTTTTTCGTCCATGATGAGATAGTTTTTATCGGTTATTTTAACGTAGACCGGCCGCCGGCAGTCGAAGCTGCCGGCGGCCGGCCGATATGTTGTTTCAGATAGTGCTTACTTCACCTCCTCGAAGTCGACGTCGGTCACGCCGTCGCCGTTGCCCGGCTGCGGGCCCTGCTGTGCGCCCGGCTGAGGACCGGCCTGCTGCTGAGCCTGAGCCTGTGCGTTGTGGATAGCCTGCTGGGCTGCGCCGAATGCGCTCTCCACCTCCTTGATGGCCGAGTCGATACCGGCGATATCCTGAGCCTTGTGAGCCTCTTTCAGGCGTGCCAGAGCGTTCTCGATGGGAGCCTTGGCGTCGGCCGGGATCTTGTCGCCGAGCTCGCTGAGCTGCTTTTCGGTCTGGAAGATCAGGGAGTCGGCCTGGTTGAGCTTGTCGGCGCGCTCCTTCTCCTTGGCGTCGGCTGCGGCGTTGGCGGCAGCCTCGTCCTTCATGCGCTGGATCTCTGCGTCGGTCAGGCCGCTCGAAGCCTCAATGCGGATGCTCTGCTCCTTGCCCGTGGCCTTATCCTTGGCCGATACGTTGAGGATGCCGTTGGCGTCGATGTCGAAGGTCACCTCGATCTGAGGTATGCCGCGCGGAGCGGGTGCGATGCCGTCGAGATGGAACTTACCCAGTGTCTTGTCGTCCTTGGCCATCGGGCGCTCGCCCTGCAGCACGTGGATCTCTACCGAAGGCTGGTTGTCGGCAGCCGTCGAGAAGGTCTCGCTCTTGCGGGTAGGTATGGTGGTGTTGGCCTCGATCAGCTTGGTCATCACGCCGCCGAGGGTCTCGATGCCCACCGACAGGGGCACTACGTCGAGAAGCAGCACGTCCTTGACGTCGCCGCTCAGCACGCCGCCCTGGATGGCTGCGCCCACGGCCACTACCTCGTCGGGGTTGACGCCCTTCGACGGAGCCTTGCCGAAGAATTTCTCGACAACCTGCTGTATGGCGGGGATACGGGTCGAACCGCCCACGAGTATCACCTCGTCGACATCCTTCGGCGTCATGCCGGCGTCCTTGAGAGCCTGCTCGCAGGGCTTGATGGTGGCTTGGATCAGCTTGTCGGCAAGCTGCTCGAACTTGGCGCGGGTCAGCGTCTTAACAAGGTGCTTGGGTATGCCGTTGACAGGCATGATATACGGCAGGTTGATCTCCGTGGAGGTAGCGCTCGAAAGCTCGATCTTGGCCTTCTCGGCAGCCTCCTTCAGGCGCTGCAGAGCCATCGGGTCCTGACGCAGGTCTACGCCCTCGTCCTTCTGGAACTCGTCGGCGAGCCAGTCGATGATCACGTGATCGAAATCGTCGCCGCCCAGATGGGTGTCGCCGTTGGTCGACTTCACCTCAAACACGCCGTCGCCCAGCTCCAGTATCGAGATATCGAACGTGCCGCCGCCGAGGTCAAACACCGCAATCTTCTGATCCTTGTTGGTCTTGTCGAGACCATAGGCAAGGGCTGCCGCGGTAGGCTCGTTGACGATACGCTTCACCGTCAGACCGGCGATCTCGCCGGCCTCCTTCGTAGCCTGACGCTGCGAGTCGTTGAAGTAGGCAGGCACGGTGATGACGGCTTCCGTCACAGCCTGTCCCAGATAATCCTCGGCAGTCTTCTTCATCTTCTGCAGGATCATCGCCGAGATCTCCTGCGGAGTATATTCGCGGCCGTCGATGTCGACGCGCGGAGTGTCATTGGCGCCGCATACCACCTTGTAGGGCACGCGCTCTATCTCGCTTGCCACCTGCTGGCAGTTCTCGCCCATGAAACGCTTGATCGAGTAGATCGTACGCTTCGGGTTGGTGATGGCCTGACGCTTGGCGGGATCACCCACCTTGCGCTCGCCACCGTCGACAAAAGCCACTACCGAAGGAGTGGTGTTGCGTCCTTCGCTGTTGGGGATCACTACCGGATCCTTGCCTTCGAGCACGGCTACGCACGAGTTGGTGGTGCCGAGGTCAATGCCTATAATCTTTCCCATAATTAAAACGGTTTTATTATTTTTTTATTTTCTATGTTTGTTCTCGTTATCGTCCCGGGGATTCCTTACCCCCGGCGATCACTAATACAAACAAATCGCGTGCCAAAAAAGTTGGCTCCCGCCTAAAGTTATCGAAATAAGCCCTTTATTTGCATCCCGCTACTGACACGCCTGCTGACAATTCTGTCAGTCATCTGCCACACCGGCCCACCCGAAGCGATCGGAATAATCGGAATAATCGGAACCATCAGAGCCCGCAGCCTCCTCCCCCCCACAGGCCGCCCATCCACAGGCCCCCATCCACAGGCCGCCATCCGGCGTCAGCCCAGGCGCCATCCGTCCCTCCGATTATTCTGATTATTCCGATCCCTCCGATCGCTCCCTCAAAAAACCGAAGGCGGCGCCGGATCACTCCGTCGCCGCCTACCGATAATTTCTTTACGCCGAATAAACAATCTGGAGAGAATCAATGCGAAACAAGAGCTTCACGAAGATCATCCATATTCGTGCAATTGATGGTCACACTTTTGTGAAAGCGAGGCTTGAATACTCTTCGGGCTGACCTTCCCTTCCTGACTATTGTAAGCATCAGCTCCACATCCTCCGCCATATTTATAAACTGCAATGCAGGAAAAGCGTCTGACAGATTACATAATTCATCCGCAACCGATCGGGATATAAACACAACACCATTCATATCCACACTCGCCGTCGTTGAGTCCACCAACCCATATAACTTTTTTGCATTGACCCGCGAGCGCACTTCCGCACCACATACTTCTTTCAGTCTTATCTCATTCATATCCTGATCATTCTATCTAGTTATAAACATTAAATCCTGCCCTTTGTTTGAGAGGGATGCTCACCAATATCATAGTTCCATCCCATGCCAGTCCATCGGGAAGATTGACAAATTGCTCTCCATCTTCATCACATCTGAAAAAACCCTTGCCTGAAAGCATCATATATGAGATAGCTCCGGAAGCGTTCCATTCTCTGGTTCGGTTACGGATATTGCGCGTCATTATAGAGAACAGTCCTGACTGAATGGCATCAATATCCGGGCATATACGACTGAACCTGCAGATCGGCGGCACATTTCTGTCATACAGACATGACACATCCGTTCCGGATCCTTCCCGATCAGCAGATTCAAACGGAGCGTCAAACATAATTTCGTCTAATTTGGCTTTCAGCGCCCCATTTACATTTGACAGCGATATTTTGTTGCTGGAAGAATCTCTGAACACAGCAAGAGCGCTGATCATAAACGGATGAAGGGATGACACTCTCCCAAAATCCCAGACTATATCATTATCACATCGCTCCGAGTCTATGATAACAGAAAACAGTGCCATCATCAGCTCTCCCGTCGTGGTGTCGGCAGGGACGTTAGGTATACTGATTATATCGGAGATTTCCATGTGAATGATAGTTGTGTTACAAAACTATAGATTTTTTCCGATATGCGCAAGCAATAGCCATCTCAGCATTTATTTTCGCTACCCGATCACGGTTCCCCATACACACACCGAAGGCGGCGCCGGATCACTCCGTCGCCGCCTACCGATCAGTGTAATATCTGTGCCTTAAAACCTAAAGCCGATTTTTACCGTCGGAGCTGCCAGGATAGCAAAGTTGCTGCTGTCGGCGCTCAGACGTGCCAGCCCTTCCTGCGGACGGAAGGATGTCATGTTGTAGGTGTAAGCAAACGGATCGACCGATGCTCCCACATACATACCCTTCAGCACGTAGTAGTCCGCTCCTATGGTGAGCGCGCCGCGGAGGCTCCACGACTCTCCTACGCTCTTGCCCATCGCCGTCCACTCGTCATACTTCTGCTCGTTGAGGCTGTAGGCCATGCCTGCGCGGACTCCGCCATACCACTTCAGGTTCTTCACCGAAGTGTTGAAGTAGCGGTCAACGCCCACTGCCACATTATACGTGCAGGAATACTGGCTCGCGACTGCGCGATAGTTGGGTATCTCGCCCATCGTGCCGTCAGCATCCGCAGGGGTGTTGGCGTCGATGGTGCCCGGCTTGTCGGCATGGCCGGGATTGTGAGTGAAATTGATGCCTCCTCCAAGACTCAGCTTCCACTTGTCGCTGACGAAATAGCCTGCCTCGAATCCCACCGTGAGCTTCTTCTTGCTCCAGTCGGTGGAGAATGCTGCCGCGCTATAGTCGGTCAGGTTGCCCGGCAGAGCCGTGGCTTCGGTGTAGCTGTTGTAGCCGAGGGTGGCCGCCACGGTGAAGTCGCCCTTTGCGGGAGCGTTGTCTTCACCCTGCTGTGCGGCCGCGCACAGGCATGTCATGGGAAGAAGGGCCGACATCAATAGTCGTCGTATCTTCATTTTTTCGCTTTATGATTAGCTTTCGTGATACTGTTCGTTGCGATTACTCGCCCATAGCCTCAAGAGCGGCGTCGAGAGCGGCCTTGGCCTTGTCGGCGATAGCCTGGAGTACGGGAATCTGAGCCTCAAGATTAGCGATCTCCCGCTCCTTAAGCTCGATAGCCTGCTGGGTTATATCGTTGTAATTGTTCTGATTCTGGATCGTAGCTATCTGCTTCTGAGCGTTTGCAATATTCTGGTTTGCAGTTTTGATCTTGCCCTCGGCATATTCGATAGCAGCAGCTACAGTATATTGAGTACCATCGATGAACACAGATCCGTCAACCACAGCCTGGAGGGCTTTGATCTTGCTCTTCTGCAGCTCAACTGCTTCCTCAGCGGTTTGATATGCATAGATGACATTAGCCAAATTCTCGTAAGTTGCGTTGTAGCCGTTTACAGCTGCTGTCCAGTTTTCAGTCTCAGCCTTCATTTCGTCAAAGCAAGCCTGAATTGCAGCTACCTGTGCATTAGCCTTGTCGAGATCAGCCTGAGCCAGATTTACATTCTCGCGGAGCGAGGGGAGCTGAGCTTTTGCAGCCTCGATGGCAGCCTCATCCTTCGGAGTAGCGGCCTCAAGTTTGGTGATTTCTGCCTGCTGAGCGGTCAGAGCGGCCTGAGCGGCCTTAAGCGCCTTACCCTCCTCAGCTGTCACCTTGGCGTTAATTGCAGCGATATAAGCCTTGACGCCGGCTTCGTTGAGCTGATAGTAAGAGGTGTATTGGGGATAAGTCATGTTGAAGACTTCAGCGCCGTCAACCGACTCGGATTTTGTCACCTGCTTGTATATCAGTTTAGTCATTACCGCTGTATAGGTAGTCACACCCTTGTCATCGGTAGTGCTGAACCAGTATGTATCAACAGTTTCAGGAACGTCCTTGCTCTCAATCTGAGCAGGCCAAGAATTAAGAGATACGAAGTCGTCGAAAGACTCGCCTGTCGAATTGCCGTCCTCATCAACAAAGCTCGAGAACTGATTATATGCGATCTTCTGAGCCAATTTCTTGTATGCCTGATCATTGAAAAGATCTACAGCGTCATCAAGATCTTCACGGGCCTTAATAGCTGCCTTGAGAGCATCGTTCTGAGCCTGCTGGAGGGTCGAAAGCTCGTTCTGGGCGGCGGTCAGCTCTGCCTTGGCCTCGGCGGGAGCCTTCTGTGCCTCATAGATCTCGAGCATAGCCTTCTGGTTGGCGATGATCTCTTCATTGTCAGCAATAATACGATTCTGACCATTGATAGCCATCTGCTTGGCTTCTTCGCCGTTCACCAGACCGGCCTGAAGCTGTGCGAGCTCTACGTTGGCCTTGGCAAGCCTCTGCCGTGCAGCGAGAAGATTGTCGGCAGCACCGGAATATGCTGTGAACAGACCGCCAAGAAGTGTAGCTGTAGCATCGTCGGCATCCTTCAGAGCGTTGTTATACTGTGTCTGCAGATCGAGCATATCGATCTTCTGCTGGATAGCCATCTTCTCGAGCTGGTTGGCATACTTCTGAATCATCTTTTGAGCGCGTGCCATAGCCTCCTCGGCCTCAGCTTTAGCCTTATCGGCCTGAGCCTGCTGATAAGCTGCAAGAGCCTGCTGGTAGGCAACTTTAGCCTCGCGGACTGCATTCTCCGTATCAGCGAGCGCCTGAGCCTGTGCGGCCTGAGCGTTGGAGTAGGCGGCGAGAGCTGTGAGCTGAGCTGCCTTGGCCTGGCGAACCGCCGTCACTGAGGGCGATTCTTTGTCGTCGACGCAGCCGGAGAAGGTCATGATACCTGCCAGCATCGACACAAGCAAAATCATTTTTTTCATAATCACTTGTTTTTGATTTGGTATAGTTTATGTTAATTAAGAGTAGTTAAATCTTATTTTGTTATCAAGTATTAATACTTTCACCCTGTGTCAGGGGTGATGACGATGCAAATATCAACATAACACTCCATTCTCACAAGTAATTATACAAATATTAACTCTACCCCCCCCCATTATATCTTGTTAACACTTTTGTGGTGGTTTTGCTATTAAAATTAACCCCTATTAACGTTTGCAGCGATTTAACCAAACTATCACCAATCGAATCCGCTGCCCGCCAATTGTTTACGTCTGTTAAAGCTACCGCCGGATCGGAAAAATCGGAGAAATCAGAGAGATCAGAGCTATCGGAAGAATCAGAGCTATCAGAAGAATCAGAAGGATCAGAAGGATCAGAAAAATCAGAAGGATCGGAGCCATCAGATACCTCCGATGACTCCGATAATTCCGATCGCTCCGATTATTCCGATTATTCCGATAGCTCCGGCTATTCGCTCAGATTATCTCCATATTGCTCTGGAGGCGCTGGCGCACGACCTCGTAAGCGAGCACTCCGGCGGCCACGGAGACATTGAGCGAGCCAATGTGGCCGAACATGGGTATCGACACGAACGTGTCGCACTCGCGGAGCACTTCGGGCGAGATGCCGCGGTCCTCAGCGCCCATCACGAGCGCCACGGGCACGGTATAGTCGGCCAGAGTATAGTTGATGTCGGCTTTCTCGCTGACAGCCACCACGCGGATGCCGCTCGCCTTGAGAAACTTCACAGCCGAAAGCGTCGAAGCCACGCGGCACACCGGCAGATGCGACAGCGCGCCGGCAGAGGTCTTCACGGCGTCGGCGGTGACGCTTACGCTGTCGTGGGCCTGGATGACCACCGCGTCGACCGCCGCGCACTCGCAGGTGCGGGCTATGGCGCCGAAGTTGCGCACGTCGGTGATGCCGTCGAGCACCATCAGCAGCGGGGTCACGCCCTCCTCGTAGAGCTGCGGGACGAGGTTGTCGAGGCTGTGGTAAGTGACGGCCGAGAGTATCGCCACCACCCCCTGGTGGTTCTTGCGGGTGATCTTGTTGATGCGCTCCACGGGCACGCGCCGGCTGACGATGCCGTTGGCGCGGATCATGTCGGCGAGCTGCTGGGCGAGTTCACCCTGAAGGTCTTTCTTTATATACACGCGGTCGATGTCGCGGCCGGCCTCGATGGCCTCCATGACGGCGCGGATGCCGAATATGTAGTCGGATGGCTGTATCATAGGTTTATGCAGGTTATGAGGGTTATTTGCGTGAAAGGAGCGCCACGGCGTTGGCGCGGGCGGCCTCGGCCGACGATTCGCCGCCGAGCATCAGGGCCAGCTCGTCGACGCGGGCGGCGGGGTCGAGCTCGGCTATGCGCGTATGTGTGGAGGTCTCGTCGTCCTCCTTGAACACCTTGAAGTGGTGCCCGCCGCGGGCGGCCACCTGCGGCAGATGGGTTATGGCTATCACCTGGAGCGAACGCGATATCTGCGCCATCATCTCGCCGATGCGCGAGGCCACCTCGCCCGACACTCCGGTGTCGATCTCGTCGAAGATGATAGACGGAAGGCTCATCCTGTCGGCTATGATGGCCTTGATGCAGAGCATCAGGCGCGAGATCTCTCCGCCCGAGGCGGCGCCCCCCACAGGCATCAGGGGCTGATTCTTGTTGAAGGCGAACATAAACTCCACGCGATCCATGCCTGTGGCGGATATGTCGGCCGGCTCCACGCGCACCTCCACCTGAAGATTCTTCATGCCCAGAGGCATCGCCTTCTCGCGGAGCGTCGCAGCGAACGCCTCGGCTGCCTCGCGGCGCGCTGCGGTGATCTCCGCCGCGCTCTCCCGGGCCAGGGCGAGCGCACGGCGCGCCTCGCGCTCCAGATCGGCTATGGTGATGTCGGAGTCGTCGAGCGCGGCCAGGCGGCTCCGGAGCTCCTCGCGCCGCTCTATGAGCTGATCGACGGTGTCGGCCTTGTGGCGCGACAGCAGCGAGTAGAGCGTGTCGATGCGCTCCTCAGCGGCCTCAAGCTCGCGCGGATCGGCGCTCAGCTCCGAGTCGGTCTCTGACAGCGTAGCGGCTATGTCGGCGAGCTCTATGCGTATGGCGGCGAGGCGCGCAGGTATGTCGTCGGCCTCGTCGAGGGCCGCTCCCAGGCGGCCGCATGCCTCTGCGGCGGAGTCGACGAGGGCTATGGCGTTGGCCGAGCCGTCGGAGAGCGCCTGGAGCGCATCGTAGAGGTCGGATTTGACGGCCGTCAGATTGCCGAGCACCTCGCGGTCCTTTTCAAGCTGCTCCAGTTCGCCGCTCTGCAGCCGGGCCTCGTCGAGCTGCTGCAGCTGATAGCGGGTGAACTCCTCGTCGTCGCGCACCCTTTCGAGCCGGGCCTTGGCCTTCTTGAGCTGACGTACGGCCTGACGGAACGCCTCGAAACGGCGTCCGTACTCGCGCAGCCGGTCGGCGTTGCCGGCAAGGGTGTCGACCACCTGCAGCTGGAATGCCGGTTGGGCGAGCAGCTGATTGTTGTGCTGGCTGTGGATGTCGATCAGATGCAGGGCGATCTCCTGCAGGCGCGTCAGCGGCACCGGCGAATCGTTGACGAACGCCCGCGAGCGGCCGTTGGGGGCTATCTCGCGGCGCAGTATGCACCGCTGCGGATCCCAGTCGATATCGGCCTCGGCGCACACGCGGCTGAGCTGCGGATAGGAGTCGACGGTGAACACAGCCTCGATGACCGACTTGCGGTCGGCGCTGCGCACGGCCTTCGTATCGGCCCGCGCGCCGAGCAGGAGAGATAGAGCGCCGAGCATTATCGACTTGCCCGCACCGGTCTCGCCGGTGATGATATCGAGGCCCGGATAGAAGCGTATGTCGACGGTGTCGATCAGCGCGTAGTTGGATATATGTAGTGTCTCAAGCATTGATGTTCTATCTGGCAGGTTGACGTATCTTCTCTATGATGGCCGATTCCGACGGATAAAGGGCCGTCAGTATCTCCACGGCCTCGCGCCGCTCCTGGTCGGAGGCTTTGGAGTAGACCCCGGTCAGCTCGTCGAGCTTGGCGTCGCGGAAAGCCGGAAGCAGCGGAGTCATCGGCGCCTGACGGGCTATCTCGCGCAGCTGCGACAGCGCCTTGCCTATAGCCGCCCTCCCCTTGTCGGGGCTGACGGTCATGGCGTCGAGTCCGCGGCGGTGATAGTCGTAGAGCATCCGGCGATAGGCGGCCGTGGGCTGATCGGTCAGCGCAGCGAGCAGCGCCGCGCGGCAGCGGTTGTCGTCGATCGCGCGCCACCCCTTCTCGCCGGTGGTGCGCGCCAGGCTGACTATCTGCGCGGCTGCCTCGTAGAAAGTAGCGCCGCCATCGGCGCCGAAACTGTCGAAGTCGAGCCCCATTATGAGGTAGACATAGAAGTCGAGCAGGGCTGTCAGAGGGGAGTCGATGGCGTCGCGCGCAAACACGAGCTGCTGCCCCGGGGAGTAGGCGAAACTGATGTCGGAATCCTTGAAATTGAGGAGCGTGGTGGTGTAGGTGCTGTCGTAGACGGGGCGGGTCGACTGCACGGTGAGCGTGCCGCTGACCTTCTCGTCGGCATAAGATGTCACGTCGAGAAACATCCGGCACTCTATCCGCTCCGCCGGAGCGATGCGCATCTCGGTGAACGACGTCGTGTTGACATATTCGGCTATCGCTTCCTGAAGCTGCCTGGCCACATCGGCCGGCATCGTCTCCGTGCGGCTGACATTGACCTCCACCTTGCAGTTAAGTTCAGAGGAGAGAGCGGCCGATAGTGCGGCCACAAGAAGTGTCAGTGTCAGCAGGAGCCGCTTCATCGCAGGCTGCGTATTTGGTCGAGGATGTCGGCGGCCACCTCGCGCTTCGACTTCAGGTCGTAGCGGCGGCTATGGCCGTCGGCCGTCATTATGGTGACGAGATTGGTGTCGGTGCCGAAGCCCGCGCCGGCGTCGCGCAGCGAGTTGAGCACTATCATGTCGAGATGCTTGCGGCGCATCTTCGCGGCGGCGTTCTCGGCCTCGTGGTCGGTCTCCAGAGCGAAGCCCACGAGCGTCTGTCCGGGCCGCTTGCGCTCGCCAAGGGCGGCGGCTATGTCGGGATTCTTCACGAGTCTGATCACCGGGGCCTCGCCGGCCTCGCGCTTGATCTTGCTCTGCGCCGTCGCGGCCGGAGCATAGTCGGCCACTGCCGCCGCCATTATGGCGATATCTGCCCGGTCGAACTCCCGCTCGGCTGCCTCAAGCATCTCGCGGGCTGACTCTACCCTGACCACCTTCACGCCCGGCTCCTGCGGCACTATGCTGACAGGGCCGCTGACCACCGTCACGTCGGCTCCGCGCCGCGCGGCCTCGTCGGCTATGGCGTAGCCCATCTTGCCGGTCGAATAATTTCCGATGAATCTCACCGGGTCGATCTTCTCGTAAGTGGGGCCGGCGGTGATCATCACCCGGAGCCCCTTCATGTCGGCTCCAGTGTCGAAAAACCGGTCGAGCTCGGCCAATATCTCCTCAGGCTCGGCCATGCGTCCCTTGCCGACGAGATGGCTTGCGAGCTCGCCCGCGCGGGAGTCGATGATATGGTTGCCGTATGACCGGAGCAGGGCTATGTTGCGCTGCGTGGTGGGGTGCGCCATCATGTCAAGATCCATCGCCGGAGCCACGAATACCGGCGCCTTGGCCGAGAGATAGGTGGTGACAAGCATGTTGTCGGCCACTCCGCAGGCCATCTTGGCGATGGTGGAGGCCGTGGCGGGTGCTATGACCATGGCGTCGGCCCAGAGGCCTATGTCGACATGGCTGTTCCACTGCCCTGTGTTGGCCGTGAAAAACTCGCTTATCACCGGCTTGCCGCTCAGGGCCGACAGAGTGACTGGAGTGATGAACTCCTTTCCGGCCGGAGTGATCACCACCTGCACCTCGGCCCCCGCCTTGACCAGGAGCCTCAGCAGGCTGACCGACTTGTAGGCGGCTATCCCGCCGGTGATGCCGAGTATTATGTGCTTACCTTTGAGCATCAGTTGCCTTCGGTTTTCATGCGGAGCCTCACGGCAGTGAAGGCGTCCTTGGTATTCTGGGAGAAATCGCCCTGCATAATCCAGTTGTAGTAGCTGGGATCGGTGCGGAGCACCTCCTCGGCCAGACGGCCCTTGTACTTGCCGAAGTTGACCACCTCGCGGTGGCAGTCGTCGTAGACGAGGCGCCCCATGAAGTCGACGTTGCGGTTCTGGGCGGAATATTCCGAGAGATATGCGATATCGTTGGGCAGATCGTCGTAGTGGTCGAGCTGCGCCTTCAGCACCTCGTAGGTGGCGCGGGTGTCGGCATCGGCCGAGTGGGCTTCGGTCAGCTCCTTGCCGCAGTAGAAGCGGTAGGCGGCCACGAGCGTGCGCTGCTCCTTTTTGTGGAAAATCGTCTGCACGTCGATGAAGCGCGGCTTTGTGAAGTCGAACTTTATGCCCGCGCGCTGAAACTCCTCGTCGAGCATCGGTATGTCGAAACGGTTGGAGTTGAACCCGGCGATGTCACATCCGGCGAATATCGAGGCCAGATCCTTGGCGATCTGCCTGAATGTGGGTTCGCCGGCCACGTCGGCATCGGTGATGTGGTGTACTGCCGTGGCTTCGGGCGGTATCGGCATTTCGGGATTGATGCGGCGCGTGCGCGAGATCTCCTTGCCGTCGGGCATGATCTTGAGTATCGACACCTCCACTATGCGGTCGCGCGTGATGTTGGTGCCGGTGGTCTCAAGATCGAAGAAAATGATCGGTTTGTTGAGGTTGAGTTCCATGATCAGTCGACTATATGCATCGGCATCAGGAGCATGAGCAGCTCCGTGCCGGGGGCGTTCTCGGAGGGTAGACAGATGGCCGCGTGGCTCGGGTCGGCGAGCTTCATCATGACGTCGGCCGTAGAGAGAGTGTTGAATATCTCCAGCAGATAAGGCGCTCCGAAACCTATGAGAAGCTCGGCTCCGTCATACTGGCAGGGTAGCGATTCGAGGCCCGAGGTGCCGTAGCTGCTGTCCTGGGCGCGCAGGGTCAGATTGTCGGAGGAGAGCTTGAATTTGACGAGGCCGTTGCCGTCGTCGCCGAACACGCACACTCGGCGCAGCGAGTTGATGAGCGACTGGCGGTCGATGGTCAGCGTGTAGGGGTTGTTGGCCGGAATCACGCGCTCGTAGGGAGGGAAATTGCCCTTGATCAGGCGGCAGTCGAACGTATAGGATTCGGATTCGAACCTCACGTTGCGCTCGCTGACGGTGACCCGTATCGAATCCTCCTTGACGAAGACATTCTTCAGCACCGTGGCGGGCTTCAGCGGGAGTATGAACGAGCACTCGCACTCGGGCTGCACCAGCGAGTTGGTGAACTTCACGAGCTTGCGGGTGTCGGTGGCCACAAACACGATATGGTCGGGGCGCACGTCCCAGAGGATGCCCATCATCTGCGGACGCAGGTCGTCGGTGCCGACGGCGAAGAGGGTGTTCTCGATGCCCTTCATCACCACCTCGGTGGGGCATACGAAGCTGAGACGGTCGCCGGCGTCAACCTGCTCCGGCTCGGGATATTCGCGTCCGTTAAGACCCACGGTGGAATAGTCGCCGCTCGAATAGGAGATCTTCACCTCAAGATTATCGTCGTTGATATCGAACGTAATGCCCTGATCGGGAAGCTCGCGGAGCAGCTCCACGATGCGGCGGGCGTCGAGGCAGAATGATCCTTCGCCCTCTGCGCCGGTCACTTCGAGACGCGCCACGAGAGAGTTCTCCGAGTCCGACGCTTTCACCGTCAGGGTATTTTCCTCAAGCACGAAGAGGAAATTGTTGAGGATCGTAAGCGGATTTTTTGAGTTTATGACCTTGCTGACAGCTGACACGAAGCCGCTGAGGGTCTTGCTCGGAACATTGAATTTCATGTCTTCGTAAGGTGTTGTAGTTACTGACCTACAAAGGTATGTAAAAATTTCGGCATTTGGCGCCATGCGGCCCGCTTTTTTGACGCCGCTCATGCAGAGCGGCCCCCGCGCCGGACCTTCGGGAGGCGTCGGAGCGGGGGCCGGAAGCTATCTGGCCTTAAACGTGATAATCAGTGGCAGCCGCAGCCGTCATGGTCGTGACAGCCGCATGAATCGCCGTCGTGGTCGGAACAGCCGCAGCCGTCGCCGCAGTCGCCGCCGTCATGATGGCAGCCGCAACCGCAGCCGTGGGCCGGCTGAAGTTCTTCGGGAGTGGCGTCGCGCACGGTCAGGATCGAACCCTTGAAGCGCACGTCCTTGCCTGCGAGAGGGTGGTTGAAGTCCATCACTACCTCGGTGTCAGTCACTTCCTCCACAAGACCGTTGATGCGGTAGCCGTCGGAGGTCATCATCGGGAGCATGGCGCCCGGCTTTACCATCTCGGAGTCGAATTTGCCGTCGACGGTGAACACGTCCTTCTCCAGACGCGCCACCTGCTCGGGATCGTGCGGGCCGAAAGCCTCGGCGGCCTTGACCGTCACGTCGAACTCGCCGCCCTGCTCCAGGCCCTCGATGGCCTTCTCAAGCGGACGGATCATGCCGGGAGTGACTCCGAATATTATCTTCTCGGGATCGGCCTTATCGGTCTGATGCACGAGAATCTCACCGCGGGGAGTGACCTCATAGAGGTCATAGCCCAGCTCTACATATTTTCCGGGTTGAATCTTTTCCATATATTTTATGATGTTTGATTTTCTTTTGAGGTTGCAAAAACCGTGCCAGAGACTCGGGTGTCAGCCGAGTATCGAGTAGAAAGCCCAGATGCCGGCAGCCACGATCACCACGGAGATGATGATGGCGAGCCACATGGTGCGCCGTGTGCAGGGCGGATAGAGCGACCGGTTCTGGCGGTCGTCCGACTGATTTCTGTTGTGATGTTTATGCGACATAGTGACCGTATTTATGATTTAATATAAAACGCCCCCGCCCCGCGATTTGTTTATCGCCCGCCGCCTACGGGAACCTAATTCCACGACCCGTCACGTGGTGACGTATCATTTCGTCAGCTGCTCCAGCCGTGCCTTCGCATCCGCATGCCCGTTGTCGGCCGCCTTACGATACCAACGTGCAGCCTCCGAGCTGTCTTTTGGCAATCCGTAGCCGTTTTCATACATACCTCCGAGATTATACTGTGCCAAAGCGCTCCCCTGTTCAGCCGCCATTCTGAACCAGCGCGCTGCCTCGGCATAATCCTGCGCCACCCCTTTTCCTTGCGCATAAATAAATCCGATATTGCATTGCGACCTGGCGTATCCCTGCTCTGCAGCTTTCATATACCATCGTAAGGCCTCGGAAAAATCTTCAGCGACACCTCTTCCATGTGCATACATGTAGCCTAAATTATGTTGCGCCGCCACATTTCCTTGTCCGGCAGCCATGCGATACCATCGGGCTGCCTGGAAACTATCCCGCTCAACCCCCATGCCCCCTTCATACATCACTCCTAAATTACATTGAGCGCCGGAGTGTCCATATTCAGCCGCTTTTTGATACCATATCAGGGCCTCGCCATAGTCCTTACGGCCATAAGCCACACTCCCTTTACCGAACCAGTCCTTCAGTTCCTTCTCAGTCGGTTGCATCCCAGCTGCGCCTGCCGAATGCCCGAGCAGCGCGCGGAGATCAGCCACGAGGGTGGCGACGGGATGCTGGCTGCGGGTGCGCCAGTTGATGCCGGCGAAAACAAATTCCATTTCGACCGGCAGCTGCGAGTCGTCTATTATATAGGGCAGTATGCGGTTCCTCTCCTTCTTATTGAAAGCAAAAGTAATCTCATTGTTGGCAAACTTCGACGCATACGAGTTACGGCTCGCCAGAAAGAGGAATACGCGGCTGTCCATGATGGCGCGGGCGAGAACGGCGGGGGACTCCATCCCCCCGGCGATCCCCTGCCTGTCGATGAAATAAGATATTCCGGCGGCATCGAGCGCACGGGTTATCTCGTCGGCCACAGCCATATCCTTGCGGCTGTAGCTGATAAAAACGTCGTAGGTCATAATATATGCGTCAGAAATGTTTGATTGACAAATATAGGCAAAATATCGGGAATTTGCCTAATTTTGCGCGTATGCTTGCAAAACTTCGACATCTTACAGCTCTGACGGCTACCCTGGCGATAGCCGCATCATGCACCACCGACCATGACCGGCTGCTCGCCCGTGCCTATGCCGACGCCGGGAGCAACGAGGCACAGATACGCTCGATGGTGGAGTCATACGAAGGCTCCGACCGTCATATGGCCGAGCTCATGGCGATAGCGATGATAGGCCAGGGCACGCTCACCGGCCCGGGAATGGACTCGATAGAGGCTATCTATACCATAGCCGCCGGAAACCGGGATCTGACGCCCGAGGAGGCCGAAGCGGGCCGGAAGTTCGCGGCGATGCCGATGCAGCGCACGAGCGACCTGACGACACTCACAGCTGACTGGCTGCGCGGGCACATCGACGACACCCGCCGACTGCGAGCGAGCCGCAAATGGAACGCCGCGCTGACCGACGAACAGGCGGCCGAACTGCTCATGCCCTACCGCATGGGCAACGAACCGGTCAGCGAGTGGCGCGGCCCTTACCGGCAGTGGCTCGCGCCGACAGAGGACTCCATAGCCGCGCTCGACAACGCCGTCGACGCGGCGCGGATCGTGTCGGCCTTCATCAGCGCATGCCCCTACAGCGACCTGCTGCAGACGCCCCACCGGTCGGCGCTGCGGCTGCTCGAAGCCCCGATAGGCTTCTGCCGCGAGGACTGCGACCGCACAGCCTACGCCATGCGCGCCATGGGCATACCGGTCAGCGTGGACATGATGCCGGTATCGCCCGACAACGGCGGCTCGCACCGATGGAATGTGGTGTATGACAATCACGACAGGATCTACCGGATGTTTGACAACATGCGTTTCCTTCCCACACGCGACAGCATCCACTACGACCTGCGCCGCAAAGGCAAGGTCTACCGCATGACGTTCGGTCCTCAGCTCGAACGCCTCGAAAAATATGCCGGCCTCCACAACACCCCTCCGCTCCTGCTCCACCCCCGGCTGAAGGATGTCACCGCCGAATATTTCGGCCACAACCAAGCCGAAGTGGAGGTCAGCGGCGATGGCGACGTATACTTAGGCATCTTCACCGGCCACGCATTCGCGCCGGTCGACATAGCGCGCCGCAGCGGCGGCAGAGCCGTGTTCACCGACATAGAACCTGAAGTGATATTCTTCCCTGTGCGGGCCGTCTCGGGACGCTACGAGCAGTGCGGCTGGCCATTCATGCTGACGGCCGACGGCCGCGTCCACTCGTTCGAGCCACGCCACGACGAACCACACAAGGTCAGACTCACACGAAAATTTCCACGGAGATTTCATCTCGTAGAGCGCATGTCAACACTCATCGGCTGCCGCATACAAGCCGCGCCGACCGCTGCCGGCCCCTGGCGCGACATCCACAAAATACTACAGACACCCGCTCACAGCTACTGCCGCATCCCCCTCGACGAGCCGCTGCGCGAACGCTACGTACGCCTCATCAAGGACACACCGGGCAACGCCATGATAGCGTCGCTGACAGCGAGCCGCGACTCCGTAGGCGCCGATCCGTTCCCGGCATCCATAGCCGGACGCACAGCTTCCGACGGCCGCTACAGCGACATCGTCGACAACAACATACTCTCGTGGGCGCCGCTTCAACCCGACTGCGGCGACATGATAGTGAAGTTTGATTCGGACAGCGACATCGCCAATCTTTTTCTCGTGGCGCACAACGACGACAACTTCGTGCTGCCCGGCCAGGAGTATGAACTCGTATATTTCACCGATCGCGGCGTAAAGTCGCTCGGGCGCAAGGTGTCCGAGGGATTCAGCATCGGATTCACTGCTCCGGCCAACGCCGTTATGGTGCTCCGCAACCTTACGAAAGGACGCGAGGAGCAGGTGTTCGTGTGGGGCGCCGACGGCCGCCAGCTTTTCAACATCGACCTGCGCGGCCAGACGCGCTGACCGGTGCACTCCGGCAGTGTAGAGACATATAGTCGGAGTGCTATATTCATATTCCCCCATAAAAGCGAACCGGTTGTCAAGCTCCCACCCGACAACCGCTCAAACTTTTAATTATTTACCAAGAGGTACCAAGCAGAATCGAACTGCTGTACACGGTTTTGCAGACCGTTGCCTAACCACTCGGCCATGGTACCATAAAAAAGGAAGTGATGCCTTGCAGGGCGTCGGTCTTCCCTCTATGGCGGTGAGGACGAGATTCGAACTCGTGGTAGGATTGCTCCTACGTCAGTTTAGCAAACTGGTGGTTTCAGCCACTCACCCACCTCACCGTGGTAATTGCTGCCAACGATTTCTCATTGGTGGTGCAAAGGTAGTATGTTTTTTGCAAATCTCCAAATCATCCGCGAGAAGTTTTCAGAGAAATGATATTTTTGTCGAAAAAGTTGCCATATCACGGCATATTTACGAACTTTATGCGCATGAAAAGACCATTGGAGACAGACAGGGGAACTAACCGCCCCGAAGCTCATGCCGAGGCAAATCCACATCAGAGCTTCCTGCGCCGGGCCGCCGACCTTTACATCGACGGCTTCCGCTCCATGACCGTGGGGCGAAGCCTGTGGGCGCTCATACTCATAAAGCTCGCTCTGCTCTTCCTGGCGTTCAGACTATTCTTTTTCCCCGACCTCCTAAGCCGCGACTACTCTACCGACGACGAGCGCGCCGAAGCGGTGCGCTCCGAGCTGATCGACCGCGGCAACGGCTCCCGGTGACCGAAAAATCAATACAACAAATTATATCACAATCCAATAATCCGACAAAAATGGAAAATCTTGTAGAAGTAGTCGACTGGTCACGATGGCAGTTTGCGCTCACAGCCATGTATCACTGGCTGTTCGTGCCGCTCACCCTCGGCATATCGGTGATCATCGGCATAATGGAGACTATCTACTACCGCACGCGCTCACAGCGCTGGCTGGCTATCACAAAATTCTGGATGACGCTCTTCGGCATCAACTTCGCCCTCGGAGTGGCCACAGGCATCATACTGGAATTTGAATTCGGCACCAACTGGTCGAACTACAGCTGGTTTGTAGGCGACATCTTCGGCGCCCCGCTGGCAATCGAAGGACTCCTGGCGTTCTTCATGGAGTCGACATTCATAGCCGTGATGTTTTTCGGATGGAAAAAGGTCAGTCCCCGCTTCCATCTTGCCGCCACGTGGCTGACAGCCATCGGCGCCTCGATCTCCGCCCTCTGGATACTCATAGCCAACGCCTGGATGCAGTATCCGGTAGGAATGGAATTCGATCCGGCGCAGATGCGCAATGTCATGGACGATTTCTGGGCTGTGGCGTTCTCTCCCGTGGCCATGCACAAGTTTTTCCATGCCGTCATGTCGGGATGGGTGCTCTCCGGCGTATTCGTCACGGGCATCTCGGCCTGGTTCATGCTCCGCGGACGCAACCGCGCCATGGCCGTCAGCTCCATCAGGATAGCGTCGGCTGTGGGTGCCATAGGCATGCTCGGCACGCTCTGGAGCGGCGACGGATCGGCAGTCGACGTGGCCCGCGTGCAGCCCATGAAGCTTGCAGCGATGGAGGGCCTTTACGACGGCTCCGCCGGTCAGGCCATCAGCGCGTTCGGCATACTCAACCCCGACAAAAAGCCGGGCGACGACCAGCCCGACTTCCTGTTCAACATCAGCATTCCCAAGGGACTGTCGTTTCTTGCCACTCACGACTTCGACGGATACGTGCCCGGCATCAACGATCTGATAGCCGGCCGCACTACCGGCGACGACGGCAAAGAGACCACGACCGAGAGCTATGCCGACCGCATAGCCGCCGGACAGCGCGCCCAGGAGGCCCTGCGGCAGTATGACGAGGCCCGCAAGGCCGGCGACACTGCCGCCATGACATCCGCAGCTGCACGCATCAAGGCCGACTTCCGCTACTTCGGCTACGGATATTTCAATTCGCCGCAGCAGGCCGTGCCGCCGGTAGCGGTGACCTACTATGCGTTCCACATCATGGTGCTGGCCGGCGGATTCCTCTGCCTCATGCTCGCCCTGACACTCTGGGGAGCATTCCGGCGCCCCGCCTTGCTCGAAAAGAGGTGGTATATATGGCTTGCGATCGCATCAATACCTATCGTATGGATCTGCTCCGAAGCAGGATGGGTTACAGCCGAAGTAGGACGCCAGCCCTGGATCATCGAGGGGCTGATGCCCGTGCAGGCCGCTGTCAGCGACATTTCCGCAGGCAGCGTTCAGACCACATTCTGGATGTTTGCTGTCGTATTCACCGCATTCCTTGCAGCCGAGATGTGCATCATGGCCCGACAGCTCCGAAAGGGCGCCGAAACCGATTTTGAAACAGAAAAATAATCTGACAATATGGAACTCGAATATCTTCAGGATTACTGGTGGCTGCTTATAGCCGTACTGGGCGCTCTGCTCGTATTTCTGCTCTTCGTGCAGGGCGGACAGACCATGCTCTTCCAGCGCTTTGCTGAGACGGAACGCACCATGATCATCGGCTCGCTCGGCAAGAAATGGGAGCTGACATTCACTACGCTCGTAGTATTCGGCGGCGCATTTTTCGCATCGTTCCCGCTGTTCTACTCCACAAGCTTCGGGGGCGCCTACTGGCTCTGGATGCTCATACTCTTCAGCTTCGTGCTTCAGGCTGTCAGCTATGAATTCCGCCGCAAGCCGGGCAACCTCTTCGGCACACGCACCTACGACTGCTTCCTGCTGATCAACGGCTGCGTGGGATGCATACTGCTCGGCGTGGCAGTAGGCATGATGTTTTTCGGAGCGGAGTTCACCGTAAGCATGGGCAACATACTCGACCATGAATCGCCCGTCATATCCCGATGGGCGCCTACCCACGGGCTTGAGGCTATCGCCTGCTGGAAGAACCTGCTTCTGGGAGTGACTGTGCTGATGCTCGCCCGTACGCTTGCCTCGCTCTACATGCTCAACGACATTGCCGACGACGCATTCTGCGCCAAGCTGCGCCGGCAGACGGCCGTCAACGGCATCGTCTTCGTAGTGCTGTTTCTGGCATTTCTCGCCGTGCTGCTCACACAGCGCGGGCTGACTCAGACCGACGCCGGCACGTTCGAGTGGACCGACTACAAGTATCTCCACAACATCCTCACACTCTGGCCGGCCACAATAGCGTTCGCAGCCGGAGTGCTCGCGGTGCTCTGGGGTATCGGAGGCACCATATTCCGCTCCACATGGCGCGGAGGAATATGGTGGGCCGGCGCAGGCACGATCCTCGTCATCATAGCCCTCTTCTGCTACGCCGGATTCAACGCCACAGCCTATTATCCGTCGCTGCTTGATCCGCAGAGCTCGCTCAGCATACGCAACAGTTCCTCCACACACTTCACCCTCACTGTGATGAGCTGGGTGTCGGTGATTGTGCCTTTCGTAGCCGCCTACATCATCGTGGCATGGCGCAAGATGGACTCGGTAAAGGTGACCGCAACCGACTCCGGCCACTGAACCGCCCTGCCGACAACATATTTTAACGCCGGAATGCAAACCACCGCCGCATCCCGGCGTTTTACTTGCAAGAGAAGGCATTTTGCTGGCGTTATTAAAAAGCCAAGGCCCTGTTTTAGCCCTGAGTCTAACCAAAGGGTAAACCGTAGGATATATAACCTTCTCGGCCCACTTCCGCCATCCGGACGTGGGCTCTTTTTTACACCGCCACAGATTATTTTATTAATTTTGCAATTACTAACGACAAGAGCAAGCTGACTGATCATGTTTAACGCAGCCCTGAGCCGGACACTTTTGCTATTAGCATGTGCCGTATCTTTCAATGCGGCGGCGTTGTCGTTTGACCTTGATTCTATAGCCGCCAACGGACTTTTCAGCACCTCCGCCAAATTCGGCTGGCGCTTCGGAATATGATTGTCAGTTTTATGGATACTTAACACGCCTAAAAGGTGGCGGCGCATCGTAAAACGCTACAGATTTAGTAATTTTGCAGGCTAAAACGTTTTTTACCTGAATGCGCCTACCGATTGTCTACATATTGCTCGTCACCGCCGCCCTTAAAGCATCAGCCGACGTCAGACTGACCGCTCCGGTCGTCCCCATCGAGGTAGAGACCCAGCCGGCGAGCGGACTCAACCATGCGTGGGTGACCGACGGCGCCGACGGCCTACGGGCTGAGGTCACTTCCCCCGGAGGAGCCACCTGGTATATCTTCGGAGCTACCGGCGCCGCCGACGCAACAAAGATCGGCGAGGGAACGACAATCGGCCTTCGCGCGGGCAGTCATGGATATATAGCCGAAGAGGGGGATGACAGAACCTTCTTCTGGGTGACCGACTGGAGAGAAACTCCCATGACAACGGGAGAACTGAGCGTCGCATCATCCGACTGCTCTTCGCTCGAACTCTTCTACACCGGCTCGGCCCCGCGCATGACCTATCACGGCATCAACGGACGCTCATTCGAGATCGACCGTCAGATCACGCTCACATACACCACTCTTGAAGCATCCGAAGAGGACGGCTTTGCACGGCGCGAAAACGTGGAGTCCTATCCCTTCCTCCGCGATGTCATCGTGACCGACGCACCGCTCTGCGCCACACGCTTCACGCTGCGCGGTGACCGGTTTCTGACCGAGTGGCAGCGTCCGGCTCAAGTCACCACGTCAGACTTCACTCCCACTGCCGTGGCATGCTCCACCCGTATGACGACTGAACAAAGGGAAAACTCCAACGAGCAGACCTCCGGCGAGAATGCATCCGCAAATTCGGCGCCTCTTGAAGCGACATTCACCGCCTGGGCGACCGATGCCGCCGCTTTCTCCGAGTGGCAGATCGCCACCGACGAGGAATTCACTGACATTACCGTCAGCGAAAAGTCCACCGATTTCACTTATACTTTCCGCGACGCAGGAAATTTCTTCGTCCGCTTCACCGCCGCAAATGCCGACGGATCCTGCCAGACATACGGCGACACATACAACGTAAGCATAGGCGAGAGCCGCCTGTCATGCCCCAACGCATTCTCTCCCGGCGACTCCGAGGGAGTCAACGACGAATGGGAGGTCAGCTACCGCTCCATCGTGGAGTTTGAATGCCACATCTTCAACAGGTGGGGCGTCAAGCTCGCATCGCTCACCGATCCCTCGCAGGGATGGGACGGACGCTACAAGGGCCGGCTCGTCGACCCCGGGGCATACTACTATGTCATCAAAGCGCGGGGTGCCGACGGCAGACACTACAATCTCGGGGGCGACATCAATATAATCCGACGAAAACGATAAAACACACATATAACAGCCTACTGCATTCCACTTTATCTCAAACCTCCACACAACTTCAAAACCGAAACGACATGAACAGACTACGCTACATACTACTCTCTCTCGCCGCCACCGCATCCATAGCCGCCATGGCCCAGCACTCGGCCGTGATCAACCCCGAGATACCTGCCAAGGTAAGTTTTGCCGGCAAGACCGTCAGTCTCGACCGCAACGACATGTACGAGCGCTTCGACCGCGAACTGACATCAATGGTCTACACCCACGGCAACACTCTTCTCACCATCAAGCGCGCAAACCGGTATTTTCCGGCAATGGCTCCGATACTGAAACGCCACGGAGTGCCCTCCGACCTGCTATATCTCGCATGCATAGAGAGCTACCTCAATCCCCGCGCACGCTCCGGAGCCGGAGCTGCCGGAATATGGCAGTTCATGCCCGCGACAGCCAAAGAGTATGGCCTTGAAGTGAACAACTATGTCGACGAGCGCTACAACCTTGAGAAAGCTACCGACGCAGCCTGTCGCTTCCTAAAGCGCGCTTATTCGCGCTTCGGCAACTGGGAATCAGTCGCGGCCTCCTACAACGGAGGCATGGCCCGCATCTCCCGCGAACTTGAAGCGCAGGGCCAGAACACCGCCTACGACCTTTATCTGACCGACGAGACCTCACGCTATATGTTCCGGCTGCTTGCCATGAAACTCATCATGACGCGGCCCGATGCCTACGGATTCGAACTAACGGCCGATCAGCTCTACCGCCCTGCGGAATGCACAGCCGTCAAAGTAAGCGAACCGGTCGACGACTGGCAGATATGGGCGGCAGCACACGGCACCACCTACATGGCGCTCAGGGAGTACAACCCCTGGATCCGCGCCAAGTCGCTCCCCAACAAATCGGGCAAGACATATACTGTGATGGTGCCCAAACCCGGCGCACAGCTCAGGAGCCGGCAGAAACCGACCGTCTACTACCGCAACTGGATAACGGATTAACGCAGAAACATCATGACTGCAGCCACACAACACCACGACACTGCACCAACCGCCGCAGAAGAGCAGCTTGAGGTACTCGGAGCCCGGGTGCACAATCTCAAGAACATCGACGTGAAGTTTCCGCTCGGAGTCATCACGGTGGTCACCGGAGTGAGCGGCAGCGGCAAGTCGACGCTCGTGCGCGACGTGCTTTACCGCGCTCTGGCGCGCCGGTTCGACGTGCCGGTCGATGCGCCGGGCTCGTTCGACTCGCTCGGCGGCGATCTGCATCGTGTGGAGGCCGTGGAGTTCGTCGACCAGAATCCGATCGGCCGCTCGACCCGCAGCAATCCCGCCACCTATCTCAAGGCCTACGACGAGATACGCCGCCTCTACGCCGACCAGCAGGGAGCCAGGCAGATGGGCTACGGCCCGGGCTACTTCTCGTTCAACGCCGAAGGGGGCCGGTGCGAAGAGTGCAAGGGCGAGGGGACGATCACCATCGAGATGCAGTTTATGGCCGACATCACCGTGGAGTGCGAGGAGTGCCACGGCAAACGCTTCAAGCGCGACGTGCTCGACATCACCTATCGCGGCAAGTCGGTCTACGACGTGCTTGAGATGACCGTCGACGAGGCGATAGAGTTTTTCGGCGAGGCCGACGGCCCGACCGAGAAGAAGATCGTCCGCCGCCTCCGTCCGCTCTCCGACGTCGGGCTGGGCTACATACGGCTCGGGCAGAGTTCGTCGACACTCTCGGGCGGCGAGAATCAGCGCGTGAAGCTCGCCTACTATCTCTCGATGGAGAAACCGCGGCCTACGGTGTTCATATTCGACGAGCCCACCACCGGACTGCATTTCCACGACATCAACACTCTGATGGACTCGTTCGGACGCCTCATCTCGGCCGGACATACCGTGATCATCATCGAGCACAACATGGACGTAATCAAGACGGCCGACCACGTGATCGACATAGGCCCCGAGGGGGGCGCCGAAGGGGGCAATGTAGTCTGCTGCGGCACACCCGAAGAGGTGGCCGCCTGCGATGCATCCTACACCGGCCGCTATCTTCAGGAGAAACTTCACCGATAAGTCATGAAAGCCGACCGCAGCCTGATACTCAAGACGCTGCTGCCGCTCGTCATAGGAGTGGCGGTAGTGGCGTGGCTGTTCGGCCGGGAGTTCAGTATGGCCGATCTTGAGCGTATCCCGTGGTCGGGGCGCGCGGTGTGGGCGCTTTCGCTGGCGCTGCTTGCCGTGGCCGGACGCGAATTCGGCCTTGCGTGGCGGTTCCGCCTGCTGACCGACGGACGGCTCAGCCCGATGGCCGCGCTGAGAGTCACCATGATGTGCGAGTTCACATCAGCCATCACCCCGACTACTGCCGGCGGAAGCGCCATGAGCGTATGGTTCATGCATCGCGAGGGGGTCAGCGGCGGACGGGCGAGCTCCGTGATGCTCGTCACGCTGCTGCTCGACGAGGGATTCATGGCGGTCGTCGGCCCGCTGGCGCTGATTGTTCTCGGCCCGGAAGCCATCTTCGGCTTCAGCGGCAGCGGAGGCTCGGCGGTCGATACCGGCATACGCGCCGCATTCTGGGCCGTGTGGGGCGTGACTGTGGCTTGGACCATAGTGCTCTTCGTCGCCATAATCCTCCGGCCGTCGGCCATGAGCTCTTTGCTCCGCAGGCTTTTTGCCCGCAAATGGCTGCGCCGGTGGCAGAAGACAATGGACGGCGTGGCCGGCGACCTGCTTGAGACGAGCCGCCAGATGCGCGACATGGGATGGCGGTGGTGGGCAAAGGCGGCGGGAGCCACGGCCCTCAGCTGGCTGTCGCGATTTCTGGTGGTCAACGCTCTCTTCGCTGCCTTTATCCCCGACGCGCCGCAGGCTCTCGTGCTCGGCCGCCAGGCCATCGTATGGCTGCTGCTGACGGTCAGCCCCACCCCGGGAGGAAGCGGCATCAGCGAATGGCTGTTCACCACCTATTACGGCGATCTTGTCGGCGACAGGTCGATGACTCTTGTCGTGGCCGTCATGTGGCGCATACTGACCTATTACATTTACCTTGCGGCCGGAGCGGTGGTGATACCCGCCTGGTCGCGTAAGAGACACTTGCAATGAAACGCATCATCACAATGCTGGCGGCTCTGATGCTCGCCATGTCGGCTGCCTGCGGGGCCGCAGTGAAAGTCTATCAGATCAATCTCGACGACGAGATAGGAGCTTCCACCTGGCAGATCACGCGGGCCGGACTCAACGCCGCGCGCGACAATGGCGCGCAGCTTGTGCTCGTACATCTCAACACCTACGGCGGCGAAGTCGGGGCTGCCGACTCGATACGCACCGCGCTGCTTCATTGCGGACTGCCGACAGTGGCGTTTGTCGACAACAACGCCGCCTCGGCCGGCGCGCTGATCGCTCTGGCGTGCGATACGGTCATAATGCGTCCCGACGCCTCGATGGGGGCCGCCACGGTGGTCAGCGGCGCCGACGGCCAGGCAATGCCCGACAAATATCAGTCGTACATGCGCGGCATCATGAGGGCCACTGCTGAGAGCCACGGCAAGGTGCTCGGCGCCGACGGCAAATGGCGGTGGCGCCGTGACCCGGTCATAGCGGAGGCGATGGTGGATCCCCGCGTGAAAGTCGACGGACTCATTGACGAGACGCGTGTGCTTACCTTCACCCCCGACGAGGCCATCAGATGGGGCTATGCCGACGGAAAGGCCGACAATGTGGCCGAAGCATTGGCTCAGGTCGGTGTGGACTCCTTCGAGATCCAGCGCTACGAGCCCACGTGGGTCGACCGTCTGATAGGATTTTTCAGCAGCCCCGGCGTGCAGGCGATCCTGATCATGATAATAGTCGGCGGCATATACTTCGAGCTTCAGACTCCCGGCATGGGCTTCCCGTCGATGGCCGCCCTCGGCGCGGCGGTGCTCTATTTCCTGCCCCTGTATATTTCGGGAGTGGTGTCGAGCTGGATCGTGGTGGTGTTTGTCGTCGGATTGCTGCTGATGCTTCTGGAACTGTTCGTCATTCCCGGATTCGGCATAGCCGGAATAGCGGGCGGCGTCATGATGGCCGGCGCTGTGTTCTTCGGTCTGTTTGAGAATTTCAGTTTCAGTCTCGGCGGAGTCAGCTCTCGGGCGGCATGGTATTCTCTGGCCACCATGCTTGTCGGCATACTTCTCGCCGCGGGGTGCATATGGCTGCTGATATCGCGCTATGGCACGCGGTTGACCGGCGGACGCAATCAGCTGATGAAAGAGCAGCGTGTGGAGGACGGATACATTGGAGTGGACATGCGTCTGGCGCGGTATGTGGGTGGCGAAGGGGTGACGCTGACCGACATGCGC
>CALHWU010000056.1 GCA_938039795.1 uncultured Muribaculaceae bacterium | reverse complement strand
TCATAATCGACCCGGAATATCACGGCGCGTGTGGGATCACCGCACGACACCAGAAAGCTGCTCCTGTCGGCCTCGGGCGAACATGAGACTCCTGCGGCCAGACGTGGAGCAATAGATGCCCAAGCGGTCGGACACATGCCGCGCGGCGGAAGGGTAGGGTCGGCTGTATGCGGCCCGATGCTCCAGACATCCCCCACAGTCATCAGCGGGCAGGGGCCGGCCTCGGGATCGTCGAGATAACGGGCCTGCAGTTCAGGCACCACGGTGCGGCGCACCACCGTCAGGCGGCAGCGACGGGTCGGCACGGCAGCTGAAGCAGGCTGAGCGAGCACCGCCAAGGGTTTTGCGGCCGCCAACGCGATAGTTCCGGCCATCAGTTTGCAGAAGTTTCGGCGGTTCATGCCGCAAAAGTAGTCAAATTCGGGCGGAATTCGCTACTTTTGCGCATACATTAACCAATCACCATTATGAAAAAGACAGCTATGGCGGTCATGGTAGCCCTTGCGGGCTGCGGACTGCAAGCCCATTCCTCCTCATCGGCCGACGGCGAAGCGCGCTTGCTGCGTTTCCCTTCGACCAATGGCAAGGAGGTTGTATTCACCTATGCAGGCGACCTCTACACGGCGCCTCTGTCGGGCGGCGAGGCACGCCGCCTCACATCCCACGAGGGCTACGAGATGTTCCCCCGCTTCTCGCCCGACGGCACCCACATCGCTTTCACGGGCCACTACGACGGCAACACAGAGGTGTATCTCATTCCCTCCGACGGCGGATCGCCCGAACGCCTCACCTACACGGCCACCAATGCGCGCGACGACATAGGCGACCGCATGGGCCCCAACAACATCGTCATGACATGGAGCCCCGACGGCAAGCGCATCGTCTACCGCAACCGCATCTCCGACGGCTTCGACGGCAAGCTCTGGACCATCTCGCCCCAGGGAGGCATGCCTGAAGAGATACCCCTCCCCGAAGGAGGCTTCTGCAGCTTCTCGCCCGACGGCAAGCGCATGGCCTACAACCGCGTGATGCGTGAGTTCCGCAACTGGAAGTATTACCGCGGAGGCATGGCCGACGACATCTGGATCTACGATCCCGAGGCTGCCACAGTCAAGAACATCACCGACAATGTGGCGCAGGACATCATACCCATGTGGATCGGCGACGAGATCTTCTTTCTCTCCGACCGCGACATGACCATGAACATCTTCGTCTACAACACACTTACGGGCGCGACGGAGAGGGTGACCGACTTCACCGACTACGACGTGAAGTTTCCCTCGACCGACGGCCATATCATCGTCTTCGAGAAGGGAGGCTATCTGTATAAGCTCGATCCTGCCACACGCGCCACATCGCGCATCGACATCACTCTGCGTCCGGAGGCCAATTTCGCCCGCACCGAGCGCAAGCCGGCCGGAAAACTCATGACGTCGGTATCGGCGTCGCCCGACGGCCAGCGTCTGGCAGTGACCGCCCGCGGCGAGGTGTTCGATGTGCCGGTCAAGGAGGGAGTCACCCGCTGCATCACCCTCACCCCGGGCGCCAATGAGCGCGGAGCCGAGTGGAGCCCCGACGGCAAGAACATCGCATATATCTCCGACCGCACCGGCGAGACCGAGATATGGCTCCAGCCTGCCGAGGGCGGAGAGCCGCGGCAGCTTACCCGCGACAACGACACTTACATCCGCTCGCTCCAGTGGAGTCCCGACTCCCGCCACATCCTCTACACCGACCGTAAGAACCGCGTCGTAGAGGTTGATCCGGCCAACGGCGGCAAGCGCACGGTCATTCAGAATCCGGAAGGAGAATTTTTCGACGTCGTCTACTCCCCCGACAGCCGCTGGATCGCCTACACCCGCTCGGGAGCCAACAACATGGGCGTGGTCTACGTCATGGAGCTCTCCACAGGCCGCGAGATTCCCGTCACCGACAGCTGGTATGACTCATCGTCGCCGCTTTTCAGCGCCGACGGGAAATATCTGATATTCAGCTCCGCCCGCGACTTCAACCCGATATACAGCCGCACGGAGTGGAACCATGCCTACGGCGCCATGGACTGCCTCTACATGGCTCTCCTCGACTCCTCCACTCCTTCGCCGTTCCTGCCCGCCAATCCGGCCGTGGGAGCCGCCAAGACTCCGGAGACAAAGAAAGACGCTTCCGTCAAGGATGCCGCTCCGACTGTAAAGATCGATCCCGAAGGGCTCTCCTCGCGCATCATCCGCCTGCCGCTCTCCACCGGCTGGTATTCGCCGGTCTACTCCGACGGCAGCCGCGTGTGGTATCGCACTGGTGGTGCCGTCAAATCCTTCGACCTCTCAAGCCGCAAAGAGGAGACCGTGGCAGAGCGTGCGGCCATGGGTGTCAGCCCCGACGGCAAAAACGCCCTCTTCCTGCGCGGCAATGACATATTCGTAGCTCCCCTCACGACAGGCAAGGCATCGCTCGACAAGCCGGTCGATACCTCCGGCGTCGTGGCCGTCATAGACTATCCGCAGGAATGGGCGCAGATTTTCGACGAGACCTGGCGCGCTTTCCGCGACGGCTTCTATCTCGAAAACATGCACGGACTCGACTGGAAAGCCATCAAGACCAAATACGCCGCACTGCTCCCCTATGTGAAAACCCGCCTCGACCTCAACTACGTCATCGGGGCTATGATCGCCGAACTCGCTTGCGGCCACGCTTACGTCAATCCGGGTGATACCCCGCGCCCCGTCAACATCCCCATGGGACTCCTCGGAGCCGACATCTCGCGCGACAAGAGCGGATATTACCGCATTGACCGCATCCTTCCGGGCGCGCCCTACAGCGAGAGCCTCCGCTCCCCGATGCAGGAACCGGGAATGGACATCAATGCCGGCGATTATATCACGGCCATCGACGGCGCCGACCTCGCCTCGTGTCCCAACATCTACAGCCTTCTCATCGACAAGGCCGACCGCCTCGTGGAACTGCAGGTCAACTCGCGCCCCTTGGCCGAAGGCTCCCGCAAGGTGACAGTGCGTCCGATCGACGACGAATACCCGCTGCGCCACTATGACTGGGTGCAGACCAACATACGTAAGGTCAGCGAGGCCACCGACGGCCGCGTGGGCTACATCTATATCCCCGACATGGGTCCTGACGGACTCAACGAGTTTGCGCGCTACTACTATCCGCAGCTCGACAAGGAGGCCCTCATCATCGACGACCGCGCCAACGGCGGCGGCAACGTATCGCCCATGATCATCGAGCGCCTGATGCGCAAGCCCTACCGTCTGACCATGAGCCGCACATCGTCGAAAGTCGGCACTATCCCCGAAGGCACCCACAACGGTCCGAAGATACTGCTCATCAACAAGTACTCGGCATCCGACGGCGATCTCTTCCCCTGGAGTTTCAAAGCCAACAATCTCGGCACCGTCATCGGCACCCGCACCTGGGGAGGCATCATCGGCATTAGCGGCTCGCTGCCCTATATGGACGGCACTGACGTGCGCGTGCCCTTCTTCACCAACTACGACGCCGCAACCGGCCAGTGGATCGTAGAGAACCATGGCGTGGATCCCGACATACTCGTCGACAACGATCCGCTGCGCGAATATGCCGGCGACGACCAGCAGCTCACGCGCGCCATCGAGGAGGCACTGCGTCAGCTCCGCGACCGCAAGCCGCTGCCGCCGGTGCCCGCTCCCCGCACCTTCCGCGACCTCGGCCTCTGATCTGCCCTTAAGGATATTGACAAAAACAGTCGTAATGCCTGGTCATCGGCATTGCGACTGTTTTTGTCATTATTGTGAAAATGATTAAATTTGCATCGGTAAGGTATTTGCTTTACCTGCTATGATCAATCAATATGAGTGCAACAATACCCGAAATAATAGGGAGCAAGACGTCGCGTGGATTTTCGATCGAGGTGCTTCCGCCACTCAAAGGGCGCGGCATCGGACAGCTTTTCGAATCGGTCGACCGGCTTGCCGAATTCGGCCCGTCGTATATCAACATCACCACCCACCGCAGCGAGCTGGTATATAAATCCACTGCCGACGGCCTCTACCAGCGCGTCAGCGAGCGCGCCCGTCCGGGCACGGTGGCTGTGGCCGCCGCCCTGCAGCAGCGCTACGGCATCACGGCCGTGCCTCACCTCATATGCAGCGGATTCACACGCGCCGAGACGGAATATGCCCTGATCGACCTGCGGTTTCTCGGCATCACAAATCTGCTCGTGCTACGCGGCGACAAGGCGCGCCACGAGAGCCGCTTCACCCCTACGGCAGGAGGACATGCCCACGCCGTCGAGCTCCAGCGGCAGATCAACGACTTCAACCGCGGGCTGATGGCCGACGGCACTGAAATGGACACTGATGAGGGAGCTGCACCCTTCAGCTACGGAGTGGCCGGCTATCCGGAGAAACATGATGAAGCCCCTAATCCCCAAATGGACATAGAGTGGCTCAAGCACAAGATTGACAACGGGGCTCAATATGTCGTCACCCAGATGTTTTTCGACAACACACGATATTTCGATTTTGTGGAGCGCTGCCGTCAGAACGGTATCAATGTCCCGATAATACCCGGCATCAAGCCGATCGTCACCAAAGGACAGCTGACGCTGCTACCTAAAGTGTTTCACGTCGATATTCCGTCGGATCTTGCCAATGCCGTTGCCGCATGCCGCGATGATTCCCAGGCCAAAGAGGTTGGAGTGGAATGGCTGACAATGCAGATGCGCGGACTATATGATGCGGGCGTGCCTTCAGTACACATATATTCACTTAACGCCACCCGCAGCGTGGCGGCAGCCCTTAAACAAGTATTATGAGATTTGCCGACATACCGGGCCACGACGACGTCAAGGCGCGCCTCCGGCAGATGGCCGACAGCGGCCGCATACCCCACGCCCTGCTCATCGAGGGCCCGTCGGGCATAGGCAAGATGGCTCTTGCCAGAGCTTTCGCCCAGTATCTCACCTGTACGGGCGGACGCCCGGGCGGCGATAGTTGCGGCAGCTGTCCGTCGTGCCTCCAGCATCAGAGTTTCAACCATATCGACACGCACTATACCTTTCCGGTCGTCAAACGCGAAGGTTCAGCCGAGACGCCTCTGAGCGACGACTATGCCGCGCAATGGCGCGACTATGCCGGCGAACGTCTCTACATGGACCTCGACCGGTGGACCGACGCCCTGGGACGCCGCAACGCCCAGCCCTCGATCTACGTCAGCGAAAGCGCCGCCCTGATACGCATGCTCTCGATGACGTCGCACCGGTCGCCATACCGCACCGTCATACTGTGGCTCCCCGAACGCATGGGCGCCGACACCGCCAACAAGCTCCTCAAACTGATCGAAGAGCCCTACGAGGGCACTCTCTTCATCATGGTCAGCGACCAGCCGTCGCTGATACTGCCCACCATCTACTCGCGCCTGCAGCGCATCGAGGCCCGGCGCCTGAGCGACGACACCGTGGCACGCTATCTCGAGGAGCGCCACTCCATCGATCCGGCCGAAGCCCTGATGCTCGCCCATAACGCCGAGGGATCGGCCGCGGCCGCCCTGCGCATGATCGACACACGCAGCGACAACCACGCTTTCTTCGAGCTGTTCACGCGCCTGATGCGCCTGGCATATCAGCGCAAGATAGCCGACCTGCGAGGGCTTGCCGCCGAACTCGCCGCCCTCGGACGCGAGAAAGAGATAAAATTCTACGACTACTGCGCGCGGCTGGTGAGGGAGAACTTCGTGGCCAACTTCCATGTCGACCGCCTCAACTACATGAACCGCGAGGAACAGCAGTTCAGCGTCAACTTCGCCCGGTTTATCAACGAGAACAATGTCGAGAAAATCATCCGGACACTCGATGACGCCCGAATCGACATAGCCGGCAACGGCAACGGCCGTATAGTGGGCCTCGACGTAGCCATAAAGATCATACTGCTCCTCAAACAATGACGACGTTTCTGCGGCAGATAGCGCGCCGGTATGCCGGTGACGAGGAGGGCCGCGCAGGGCGGACATGCTTCGTATTCCCCAACAAACGCTCAGCCACCTTCTTCCGCTCCGCCATGGAACAGGAAGCGGGGAGCCGCGCAGCCCGAGGTCTCCGCGCTAAGACAATCAACTCCCTTGCCGCGTCGCTCACGCGCGGCAAGGAGGCCACTCGGCTTGAGGCGCTGCTGGTAATGTATAACGAATACCGCCTCCTCATCGACGAACAGTCGACAGTCCGAGGCACGTCAGAAGCCATGGACTTCGACCGCTTCGCATTCTGGGGCGACATGCTCATCAACGACTTCAATGATGTGGACCGCTATCTCGTGGATCCTGACAAGATTTTCGTCAACGCCCGGCGATTCAAGGAAATCAACTCCAATTATCTCACCCCTGAACAGGCCGACGCCATACGCCGCTACTGGGGCGAGGACCGCAGCCACATGGCCATAGAACGCTTCTGGACCCACGTAGACGGCAAGGGACAATCGACAGTCCACACAAAGTTCCTGCGGCTATGGGAAGTACTCGCGCAGCTTTACCACCGCTACACTGAAAGCCTCCACGCCAAAGGGCTGACCACCTCGGGCGCTATTTTCCGAGAAGCAGCCGAAGCCGTCAAAAAAGGGGATGCACTGCAACGCATGCCCTACAGCCGCTACGTGTTTATAGGATTCAATCTCCTCTCTACGTCTGAACACGTCATATTCAGTCACCTGCGCGACCGCGGTATGGCCGACTTCTACTGGGACTGCGAATCGTCCGTCCTGCTCATGCCAGGCAATCCTGCCGGACAGCATATACGCACCAATATGTGCGAATTTCCGTCGCTCTATCCCCTCGATACACAAATACCTCAACGCGAGCCCGAGATAGAAATAATCGGAGTGCCAGGCAACATGGCTCAGGTTTCGGCCGCCGCCGAAACACTGGCCCGATGGATCCGCCCCGAAGAGAGAGTCACAGACCCGGACAACGCCATAAACACCGCTGTTGTGCTACCCGACGAATCGCTGTTCATCCCACTGGTACACAACATGCCCCAGGCGATCAGCAAGATCAACGTCACTATGGGGTTCCCTTTCCGGATGAGCCCCATATCGACGCTACTGCGTCTTATAACCTCCTTACAGATGAGAGCCCGGCGTGGGAGCGGAGGCCCTACTTTTTACCATGAGGATGTCAGCAACCTGCTGGCCGATCCCAACGTGAGAAGATTATCAGCCGAAGAGGCCGACGCTCTTGCCGACGACATAGCCGCCAACCGCCTGTTCAGAGTCGGAGAGAGTCACATCAGTGACTCCTACCCTGCGCTTGCGCCGATTTTCACAGCCGTCAGACTGACCGACGATACCGGCCTTATATGCGACTATCTGCGCCGGATGGCCTCGATGATGCTCGATACAGCCGACAGCCAGGAAGTGAACCGTCACTTCCTGCAGGCCTATATAAAAAAGATCGACGAGATACAAGCCACCATAGAACACCACGGAATAACGATGCGCGGCGCCACGCTGACAGGCATGATCGAACGGGCTCTCCAGAATGAGATAGTCCACTTCAAGGGCGAGCCCCTCGCCGGTCTGCAGGTGATGGGCATGCTTGAGACCCGGGCGCTCGACTTCGACAACGTCATAGTCATGTCGATGAACGAACGTATATTTCCGCGCCGCCACTATGCCAGCTCATTCATACCCGAAACCATCAGGAGAGGCTACGGGCTGCCGACATCGGATTTCCAGGAAAATGTCTATGCCTACTATTTTTATCGTCTCATTTCACGCGCATCAAGAGTGACCCTGACCTACGACATGCGCACGTCAGGACTCCGCACCGGCGAACTGTCGCGATACGCCGTGCAGCTCCTGTATCTCTATTCTGGTGCGAAAGTGAACCACAGACAACTGAAGTTCGGCAACATACCCGTAGAACATCATAACCTGACAGTTGAGAAAACGCCACGCATCATGGAGCGACTGATGCGTTTCACATCGGAAGCGCCCGCAGGGGAGGGGGTCAATCTGTCGGCAAGCAACATCAACACCTATCTCGGCTGCCCGCTCGAATTCTATCTCCGCTATGTGGAAGGATTCGACCCCAACGACGAGATGCACGACTATATCGACGCCAGCACCAACGGCACCATAGTCCACGACACTGCCGAAGCATTCTACAACATGCTCAAGGGCGACGCCGACAGCGTGACCGTGACAGCCGACATGCTCCGGCATCATATCGACCATCCCGAACTGGCTCTTGAAAAGATCATCACCAGAGTGATCAACCGCAACTTCCTGCGTCTGGGCGATGATTGCCTCACGCCGCTGAAAGGGGAATCACTGATTGCAGGCAACCTCGTCAGAGAGCTCATACTGACCATGCTGCGGAAAGAGATCGAACTCACTCCCTTTACATTCATATCGGCAGAGAAGCCATTTTTCACAGAAATAGATGCCGGGCTGCCATTCAGACTTCGTATCAAACAGCGTATAGACCGTATAGACCGCGTGGCAGGCAGACTGCGTATCGTCGACTACAAGACCGGGGGCGACAGCACCATCATCGACGCCGATCTTGACCGCCTTTTCGCACGCGGATACAGCGACGTCAAAGCAGTACGTCAGCTCATCATCTACTGCATGGTTTATGCCGCCGACAACCACACTGACGAACCGATACAGCCGGTGATATATAAATTCCGCGACATGGCTCTCGGAGGACTGCAGCCCCTGAAGATTAAGACCGACCGCTATCGGCTCGATGAGCTGACCGACTATCATCAGGTGATCGACGGATTCACCGAACGTCTGCACTCAGTGCTGCGCGAGATATTCGATCCGGAACGACCATTCACAGCCACTGACGACGAGAAAGCCTGCACTTTCTGCCATTTCAAGGCAATATGCGGCCGCTCCGGCAAATCCGAATGACCCGACTATCACTGATAAGTAAACGATGATCTACGTCCACGTGCCATTCTGCCGCTCAAAGTGCGCCTACTGCGACTTCTATTCGCTGCCGCGCCTGGAACTCGCCGAACAATATCGCGAGACGCTAATTGCCGAATGGCGATCGTGCCGACACGAGACCGAAGGGCTCCCCTCTCCGGCTACGCTTTACATCGGCGGAGGTACCCCCTCGGCACTCCCACGCCCGGTGCTCCAGAACATTATTGACACTCTCGCCACACCGTCGATGACCGAAATCACCATAGAGGTCAATCCTGAGGATGTAGACAGCGAATTCATCAGATGGATCTCAGACACCCCTGTAAGCCGCGTCAGCATGGGAATCCAGTCGCTCCACGACGACGAACTGCGCATAGTAGGGCGTCGTCATACAGCAGCACGCGCACTCGAAGCCCTCGACATGCTCGCAGCCTCACGCCTCGACGTCAGCGCCGACCTGATATATGGGCTCCCGGGGCAGACTGCAGAATCTTTTGCCGACAGCCTCCGGCAGGTGATCGCACGACGTCCGGAGCATCTGTCATGTTATCTTCTCTCATACGAGCCGGGCACCCGCCTCCACGCCATGCGCTCCATGGGGCGCGTCAGGGAGGCCACAGACACCGAGACTACAGAGATGTTCGGCCTCCTGCGCCGCATGACCGCCGATGCCGGCTACACCCACTATGAGATATCCAACTTCGCTCTCCCGGGTCACCGGGCCATACACAACAGCGGCTACTGGGATCTGTCGCCATATCTCGGCCTCGGTCCCGGCGCACATAGTTTCGACGGCATGACACGCCGCTACAATCCGTCGGATCTCAGATCATACATAGCGAGCGGAGGCAGATCTTTTGCCATCGCCGAGGAGGAGAACGCCGACGAACGCCTCAACGACTATCTCATCATACGCCTGCGCACAGCCGAAGGGCTCGATCTGCAGCAGTTTGCCCTGCTGTTTGGCGACGAAGCCTCCCGGCGCCTGCTCGCCGACGCAGCCCCACACATATCGGCCGGACGCCTCCTGTCAGCCGGCGGCCGTCTGCTGATGAATCCCGCCCACTGGCTCGTCACTGACATGGTGCTCACCGACCTCATCCACGCTTGAAAGAATCCACATATTGATTTGCATTTGCCAAAACAGTTGACTATATTTGTATCATAATATTGGCAGTATTATGATGAAAACAACAGATAGTGATACTATATTATCTTTATTGGACGGATTTGTTCTTGATAATACAGACGATATATCCCTGCAGGTTGCGGAAGATTTCCGGAAACGGCGTGTGGAGAAGAATATTACCCGGCAACGCATCTCCGAGCTGTCAGGAGTGCCCTTGTCTACTGTAGCCCGCTTCGAACAGAAAGGACGTATAGCGTTCGAATCGCTTGTCAGGCTGGCGATGGCATTGGGCTATACTACCGAGCTGCGCAATATATTCAGCACGCCCAAGTATGACACGATGGAGGAGCTTGATATGATTCGCCATAAAAGCGGCGGCAAAAGAGCCTACACTAAAAACGACAGGAAATGAAAAAAATCACCAGACTCAAAGTCATGTTTCACGGGCATAATGTCGGCACGAAAATCCGGTTGCCGGAGATCCGATGCCGAGAAATCATCAAGGAAGTCAGCGGCGGCTGCAGGGAATTGACCCGCTATGAAATAGCCTTGGACTAAACGTCGGCCAGCACCGAGAAATCAGAGATAATGTAGTCAGCTCCGGCTTCTTCCAGTTCAGCGACAGAGCCATTGCCGTATGTGACGCCACATGTGGCGGTTCCGGCACGTTTGCCCATTAGAATATCAACGTTCATGTCTCCGACCACAAGTGTTTCCGCCTTGGCCCATCCCTGTTTATCAAGAATAAGATTGACCGGATCGGGAGCCGGTTTGCCATTTTTCACATCGCCGCCACCTACAAGCATTCTGAAACACTCGCCGATATGCAGATCAGAGCAATATTCTTCAAGTGAGCCCCTGCTCCGGCTTGAAGCGATAGCCATTCTGACCCCTCGGCTGTTCAGCTCTATAAGCGTGTCAAAGACGCGAGGGAACAGATGCACCCTAAAAGATCCTTTGATGGAATTGAAAATATTGCGATAGGTAGTCACATATTGGTCCGACAAACCGGCGATATCTGGCCAAAGCCGCAAAGGGATCTCTTCAAGCCTGTAACCGATCATCGACTTGCACTCCTCATCGGATCTCTCCGGCAGATGCAGTTCTCTTATAGTCAGCTGCATCGTCTCGACAATCATTGCTGAAGTATCCGCCAAAGTACCGTCAAAATCAAATATGATATTCCTGTATCGTTGATCAACGTTTCTCATTATATCAATATTTTGCGCCAATATAAGTGTTATCAATCACAGTCTGTATTATAACGCTATTGAATACAACAAGTGCTCTTTCAGCCAATGGCCGTCGG
>CALHWU010000055.1 GCA_938039795.1 uncultured Muribaculaceae bacterium | reverse complement strand
AGCGCTTCTGAGCCTCGGCCTCGTCGAAAGCACCTTTTTTCACACCACCCTGGAGGTGCTTCATCAGAAGAACGCCTTCGTTAGAAAGGATGCTGCGAACAGTGTCGGTGGGTTGAGCACCAACATTAACCCAATACAAAGCCCGCTCGAAGTTAAGAGTAATTGTAGCAGGATTAGTGTTCGGATTATAAGAACCTATCCTTTCAATAAATTTACCATCTCGTGGTGCCCTGCTATCGGCGATAACAATAGGATAGAACGCATAGTTCTTACGACCATGACGTTGCAGTCTGATTTTGGTTGCCATTAGAAAATGTCGGTTAAAATTTGGTTTTGTATTGATTGCGGGTGCAAAGTTACTGATTATTTTTCATATGACAATGCATGTGTCAGATTTTCTGTCTGGTCAGATCTTTGCAGAATGGTGACGAAGACGACGACGCCATTTCAGGAGACGCCCGCTGCGGTCAAGCAGAAAAAGCACCGCAAGCACGGCCACGACAGCCAGAGTAAGCCTCCACAGCCATGACGGGCCTTCAAGCGCCAGATCATCGAGAACACTTCCATCATCGGGCGAAGCCTCGATCAGATCAGCGTCTATCGAAGCAGCTGTACGTTTCCACTTAATAACTCCGTCACGCAGCCACACGAGCGACATCACTCCACGTGCCAGTTCCTTCAGCTGGGTTGATTCAGCGGAATACACCGGATAATCGGCCATCGAGAGATCCGTCCACTCTTCAGCCTGACGGCTCCCGGCGCCTATGATCGCCGCCATCGAACCGCCATCGGCCTTCACGCGGTCATAGAGTTCGTTGACAAGATAGGTGAACGACACGTCGGCCCTGTCATATTCAGGGATAATTACCAGAAGCATTCCCCCTTCCGGTTCTATGACAGACGAACTGACGTCCTCACCCTGATCAGTAATTACGAGCTCAGGGCTGTCAGCCATATGGCCCGACACTATCTTCCGATCAACAAAGATCCATGTGGAATCAGGCAAAGATCCGACGTCGAACGACTGACGCCGGCCATCCTTCTCATATATGAACTCAAATTCAGGAGCCGGCCCTTCATCACCTCCTAAAAGAGCCGCGAGATCGGTGCCTACCGGAAATGGCCGGAAATCGACCATCGGCTGGACATTATACCCGATAAAAGCCACCACCGCTATGTACACCGACGTCACAAGAAGTACGAGCCACTGTATATAGGGCCCAAACAGGCAGCCGGCACGGCGGTTGTATTTTATCAGCGCGACAAGAGCCGCCATTATAAGCAGGTTTTTGAAGAAGGTAGCTGCGTTTGACAGGTGGAGCATCTCGCCGAAGCATCCGCAGTCGCTGACAGGATCGGCCGCCCAGACATAGGCAGTCAGCGGAAGCATGACAGCCATCATCAGCGTCAGCAGCCATATGGCAGTGCGGCGATAGCATCCCGCAGCCAGCATCACACCTGCCACAAACTCTGCGGAAGTGATAAACATGGCGGCCGCTATCACCAGCGACCGGGGCTGGGGAATTCCCCATACCTGGAGGTATTCCTCGATCTTGAACACGAAGCCCCACAGATCGTCAGCCTTGGCGAATCCTGAGGAGATGAACACCACCCCGACAAGAAGGCGCAACGCCCAGACGCCGGCCGTCAGAAACGTCGATGACTGTCTCTCAGCTGTCATTCAGTAAGTTTTATAATGCCGAAAACCGCATAGTTGACCATATCCATATAATTGGAGTCAATTCCTTCCGACACCTCGGTCTTCCCGCTATGATCCTCGATCTGCTTGGCACGCTGCAGTTTGGTCAGTATAAGATCCGTATATGAATTGATCCGCATTCCACGCCAAGCCTCATCATAGTCATGATTCTTGGCCTTCATGAGCTTGCGGGCCTCGTCGGCGAAACCGTCGTAGAGCTCCAGAGCGCGCTCCGACGTCATGTCGACGTCATCGGCGAAGCCATACCGCAGCTGTATCAGTCCCACCAGCCCGTAATTGACTATGGCTATGAATTCCGGCAGAATGCCCTCGTCGACCATCGCCTCCTTTTTTATCTCCAGCGAACGTACCCGCTTGGCCTTGATATAGATCTGGTCGGTGATTGACTCAGGACGCATCATGCGCCATGACGGGCCGTAGTCATTGAGCTTGCGGCTGAAAATGTCGCGGCAGAGCGCCATCGCGCTGTCAAACTGCCGATTGGTTTCATCGTATTTAGTCATGTCCGGGGATAAACTCTGTGATGATTGCGGCGTCCTGACGCCGCCGTCGTGCAAAATTAAGCTAAATATTCCTGACTTGCAAAACGTGAGCATGGCGGCACGTCCCTGCAGGGAGCACCGCCACGCGTCAGATACGGTAGTCATCGGGCATCAGAGCCGTCCGACATGGATTTTTTCGGGAGATTCCGCCGAGGTCACTTCACAGCCTTATTGGCATAGCCGACGAGAACAAGAATGAACGCAGCAAGTGCCAGACCGCCTCCTATTGAAAGAAGCACCAGAGCGTTGCCTGAAGTGAAAAGGGTCGCGATCATGAACCCTACGCCTACCAGGGCGAAGATAATAGCTAAAACGATGAGACCTTTCATAGTAGTAAGTGTTTTTAACGTTGTTTTATACTATAACACGCCCCGACGGCAAAAGTATGCCGGTTTGATATTTTTAACAATTCAATCCTCGCGGATGATAAGCAATACGTCGGAAGCCTGCAGACGGCGCCGCCCGTTGGGGACGATATACCGGCCACCGCGACGTATCATTATGACGAGCGACCCCTGTGGCAGTTCGAGATCGCGGAGCAGATCGCTTTTCTCGAGATGCGCCTCGGTAAGCGTCAGGGTGTGAAGCGAGGTTGGCAGCTCGTCGGGCAACTCCACCCCGAAATGATCGTCGGCCGTCTGAGGCTCTTCAACCAGCCCCATGCGCTTTGCCGCCGAGATCACAGTAGTGCCCTGAACCAACAACGACAAAATAGTAACGAAGAACACTATATTAAATATCTGCGAGGCACCCTCGACATGAGCTACCACAGGATATGTGGCGAAAATGATCGGCACTGCCCCTCGCAGTCCTACCCACGACACGAAAAGTTTTGATTTCAGCCCGATCTT